>CADCDY010000015.1 GCA_902800245.1 uncultured Prevotellaceae bacterium | reverse complement strand
TAATCCGTGAATCCCACGCCGCGCTTCTGCTGGAAACTGACGAAGTCAATCATCATGTTCGTCTCGTAAAAGCACACGGTGATGGTCACGTCGCGCTTGTGGATGATACCCAGCGGCACCGTTGTGTACGGAGTCCTCGAGCGTATCTCCTTCACATAGGGAATACGCAGAATGATGAGCATCCAACCGTCATCGTATTCGTAACGGGCACGCTCGTCGGTATCGCTGATGTCGGAGAGGAAGTAGTCGGGAATCTTGTACTCCTCCTCCAGCATCTGCTGGTCTTCTTCTGTCGGACACGTCACCTGTATCCAGCAGTTGGGCTGCCACTCGCTGAGCTGGCTGAGCCCCCCTTGGGTGTTCCAGAAAGTCTTCATCTTGCTAATCCTTTAAAATAGTTTAGCGGCAAGAGGATTAGCGGTCTTGCCTGCTGCTCCCCTGCCTTACGAATTGTAATGATTCGCCGGGTAATCGTCCATAATTTTATTAATATTTTGATTAAATCGCTGCAAAATTAAAAAAAAAATGCAGATTTGCCAAACAAATCTGCAATTTTTTTTAGCTTTTGGCCATTAACTTTTGGCTTTCTTCGGCTTTGGCCAATAGCTAATAGCTAAAAGCCAGCTGCCTTTTTACCTTTTCTCTGGTACATCCTCGAGGGTCTTTTTCAGCAGTTCCCAGAAGGGTGCTATGGTCTCAATGAGTGCACGCTCCTGCGTGGTGTGCGGCGACTTCATCGTCGGACCCATCGAGACGACGTCCAACCAAGGATACTTGCCCAGGATGACCGAGCACTCCAGACCGGCGTGGTCCACCTGAATGATACCATCCTTGCCGAACAGTTCCTTATACTCTTTTAATAATAGGTGTAGGATTTCGCTGTCAGGATTGGGGTCCCATCCGCCATACGAGCCGCTCGTCTCGACCTTCATGCCTGCCATGTTGAAACAGCTCTCCAGCATGGTAGCCACATAGTCCTTCATATCCTCACGACTCGAACGGGCCAGAATCTTGATGGCTGCCTTGCCCTCACCGATATTGATAATAGCGAGGTTCGACGAAGTCTCTACGACGCTGGGATAGGCAGGAATGAAGCGGATGACACCGTCATGACAGCCGTAGATGGCATTCACCAGATTGTCCTGAATCTCTACGGGAACCTCTTTGGCAGGAGTAGCCACCTCTTCGACAATCACCTCGACACCCTGCGGTTCGATGAGTTTGAACTCGTCATTGAATGTCTCTTTCCAGTCGTCGGCAATCTCCTTCAGGGCAGCAACATTCTCCTTGGGCAGTGTCAGCACGACCTCAGCCTTGAAGGGAATAGCATTACGCATGTTACCACCATTCCACGAAGCCAGACGGGCCTCCGTCTCTTCGATGGCCTCACGCACCAGCTGCACCATCAGTTTGTTGGCATTGGCACGCCCTTCGTTAATCTCCAGACCACTGTGTCCGCCTCTCAGGTTCTTGATGGTCACCTTCACGGCAGCATCCTCGGGGTCGGTGTCAGCCTCCTGATAGTCCATCGTAGCGGTGACGTCAATACCACCGGCGCTGCCGATGACGAACTTACCCCAATGCTCGGAGTCGAGGTTCAGCAGGATGTCACCCTGCAATTCGTTCTCGGGCAATTCGTTGGCACCAAACATACCCGTTTCTTCGTCGCGCGTAATCAGCGCGTCGATGGGTCCGTGCTTCAAGGTCTTGTCCTCCATGATGGCCATGATGGCTGCTACGCCCAGACCGTTGTCGGCACCCAGCGTGGTACCCTTCGCCTTCACCCACTCACCGTCAATCCACGGTTCGATGGGGTCGGTCTCGAAGTTATGCTTCGACTCAGGCGTCTTCTGCGGCACCATATCCATGTGGGCCTGCAGGATAACGCCCTTCCTGTTCTCATAGCCTACTGTGGCCGCCTTGCGGAATACGATGTTTCCTGCGGGGTCCTTGAAGGCCTCTACCCCAGCCTGCTTACCGAAGTCGAGCAGGAACTGCTGTACTTTCTCTAAATGTCCGCTCGGACGCGGCACCTGTGTCAGTGCATAGAAGTTTTTCCAAATGCACTGCGGGTTCAGATTTTGGATTTCGTTCATTGTATTTTTTCGTTTAAAGGTCTTTCGCCTGCGAAGGTACGAAAAAAAAATGAACCCACCAAACGATGAGCCCGATTTTTATCTGTTTATTGTTTAGTGGCCGCGGAGGATGACGTAGATGATGACGGGAGCGCCGATGAGGGGTGTGACGGCATTAAGGGGGATGACACCGTCGCTGGGGAGGAAGCAAAGGACGTTGCACAACAGGGCGACGACGGCACCGGTGAGCATGGTGGCGGGCATGAGGAGGCGGTGGTTGTCGGTGTGGAACAGCAGTCGTGCGATATGTGGCACGGCAAGTCCGATGAATGCCACGGGTCCGCAGAAGGCGGTGACGATGGCGGTGAGCAGTCCGGTGATGACGAGGAGCCAGTTACGGACGCGGATGATGTTGACGCCGAGGTTCTCGGCATAGCGGTCGCCGAGCATGAGGGCGTTAAGGGGTTTGATGAGCAGCAGGGCTGCGAAGAGTGCTGCGACGGTGACCAGCGAGAACCATGGCAGCATCTGGGTGGAGACGCCGCTGAAGGAGCCCATGCCCCAAACCATGTAGGAACGCACGCCTTCGTCGGTGGCAAAGAAATTGAGCAGCGAGACGGCGGAATTGGAGATGTAGCCTATCATGATGCCGATGATGAGCAGCATGACGCTGTTGCGCACCATCGTGGAAAAGAGGAAGATGAGCAGCATGACGGCCATGGCACCCACGAAGGCAGCGGCAAGGACGGCGACGAATCCCGTGACGGAGACGCTGCCCGCCGAGAAGCTGCCCCCAAGCCAGAGCATGACCAGGGCGACACCCAGTCCGGCACCGCTGTTGATACCAAAGACACTGGGGCCTGCCAAGGGATTGCGGAAGGCCGTCTGGAGCATGAGTCCACTGACGGCCAGTGCACTGCCCGCGAGCGTGGCTGTGAGGGCCTGCGGCAGTCGGGACTGTAGGATGATGAACTGCCACGAAGGTTTGATGTTTTCGTTGTCACCTAGTAGGATGCGCACGACGTCGTCAGCAGGAATGGACACAGAGCCCACAAGGATGTTGAGGACGAAGAGCAATGCGATGAGCACTACGAGGAGGATGCAATATGTCGTGCCTTTATTCATCGAGCAGGGTGAAATATCGTAACGAAGCGTCAGACTGCAGGTCGGGATGCAGCAGGAGGATGAAGTCGGACAGGAGATAGTCGGGACGGAAGGGCGTCTCCTCGTAGAACAGCGTCTTTTCGACATTGCAGGCATAGACCTGACGCTGGCGACAAGCCTTCAGCTGGTCGTAGCCGCGGTGTTCGCTGAGCAGTTCGCGGTAGTTAGTGGGATGGTCGGAGGAATAGCGGTAGAACCACACGTCGGCTTCCCCACCCTGTTCCAAAACGGTCTCGAAGGGCAGCGACAGCGAGCCGCTATGGTCGTCGGCAGCCCACGGATAGCGTCCATTGGCATCGCGAACCATCTGTCCCAGCGTGCTACGTCCACCGGGGACATACCACACGGAACCCACCATCTTGTCGATGAGTGCCTCGCGCCCCTTGCCGGCCTTCGCGGCCTGGGCTTTCAGTATCTGGTAGTGTTGGTCTACGACCTGGAAGAGGCTGTCGGCCTTGTCGTATTCACCGAAAAGCAGTCCGTAGAACTTCATCCATTCGGCACGTGCCAGTGGCGACGATTCCATATATTCTGCACATTCGACCAGCGGGATGTCGATATCCTCGAGTTTGCCGTATCCGCCACTATTCTCAAAGGGCGAGAGCATGATGATGTCGGGCTTGACGTCGATGATGCGCTCAACGGTGGGATTCATGCCGCCACCGCAGTCGGCGATATGTCCCTCACGCACGCGCTGTTGTACGTAAGGAATCTTGATGTACTTCAGGTCGGCAACGGCAGCGATGCACTCACCGAGTCCGAGCGTCGTGAGCAGCGAGCAATGGACGGTGGTAAATACCGCTGCATGCTGGACGGGGGTACGGACGACGGAGGCGTGGGGCAGTCCCTCGGGCAGTGCCTGTCCGCGTGGTACGAGCAGATAGGAATGGAGCACCCTACCCTCTTTCCACGGATTATGGTAAGCAGCGAGGCATACTTCAGCTGGAGGGTATCACCGTCGGCCTGTGGTGAGCTTTGACGCCCACCACAAGCAGACAGCAACACGGCTATCAGAGCAAACAACCATTGACCCTGAAGCTTCTTCATGTTTAGTAATTAAAAATCGTCCAGCTGGGGTTAAGCACAATGCGCGTAGGGCTGACACCACACTCGAAAGTGGCAGAAACAGTGTCGAAACCGTTAGCGTAGACGTTCACATAGCCATTGGAGGTATAGTCAGGATAGGTACCCCATTCGCTGGTAACCATCTTGTAGGAAGCAATGATGACATAACCAGAAACAGGGTCTATCTCGATGGCTGCGGGATATTCGATGTCTTTGGGTTGATATGAGCTCAGCTGACCAGAAGACACGTCGTACATCGAATAGCTGACACCGGCGCCGCCATAAGGAGTGTTATAAGTAAGGATGGTCTGGTCATAGGCAGCCATGCCTGTTGCATTGGGAACGACCTGAGTGACCACACCATTCAAGTAGCGATACACGCCGGCATGTTCCTGTGCATAGTCTGGAGCAGGACCATATACACCATAGTCGAGGAAATAGAAGCCTGTACCATAGATGGCAATGGTCTGGGGGTTGCGGATGTTCTCGTCCTTCAGATCAGTGGCCTCGCCTGTAGCAAGATTGATTTTCGAGATAGAGGCATTGCCATAGCCGTAGTCAGAGTTGGCCACATACATGATGCCGCTGGAGGAAATGGCGACACCCTCGGGATAGGAACCCACCTGGTACTTCTTCTGCAAAGCGAAGTTTATAGTATCGATAGCGGCCACATAGCCACCAAAGGTAGATACGTAGATGCTACCGTTGTAGGAGGCAATGCGACGGGGGCTTTTACCTCCCTGCTCACCCAGCATGGTAGCATCGGTCGTCTTGATGGTGTGCAACAGTTTCATCGTCTTGGCATTGGTGACAAACACGCAGTTCTCGCCATCGACAACGATATACATCTTGTCGCCATAGCGCAAAGCGTCGTTGGCAGTCAGGCCGAGCTCCCTACCGTTGCTATCCTTGAAAATGTTCACCGTGCTCTTCTTGGTAGCATATTCAAAATAGCTCAGGGCACCGTTAATGCCTGACGACATACTACCAGAACAAACCACATAGACACCACTGTTGACAAACACCGGTACTGAACCGTGATCCTCGTTGTCGTCTTTCTCACATGCAGTGAAGAGGGCTACGCCCAGCAGCATCACTGCCAAATTCAACATCTTTTTCATTTTCGTTTCTTGTTTAGAATTTAAATTTTATAATTGATTGTTAACTGATAACTCCTACCTGGCATAGGGTAATTGCGGACGATTTCGTACTGCTCGTCGAACAGGTTCTTCACGTCCAGTCTGCCCGTCAGTATATTGTTTCCCCAGCGAAATTCGCGCCACAGACACAGGCCGAACTCGCTGTACCCGTCAATGCGTGTACCGTCGTAGTGTTCATTATTAGCCCACCGGCTGCTCATGCCCAACGCATGTAGTGTGACGTTGACCCACGGATTCTCGTAGCCGACAGATCCTCCCGCCGTATGTTGCGGCAGATAGGCCACCTGCTTCTTGTAGTGGGGCGACTCGCTATCGGTCATGTTCATGGCACGCTGAAAGCTGTAGTTCGCTGCCAACGACAGCCGATGGTCATCAGTCACCTGCCATGCAGCACGCACGTCCACATCAACACCATAGACATCGACCTTGCCCAGATTGACACAGTTCCACACAAACATATCCCTTGGAACGGCAACAATCATGTCTTTGACGCGATTATAATAGCCGTCGAGAGATGCCTGAAGGCTGATGGCTGACGTCTGTTGTTGATATGTTGCACCCAGATTCAACTGATCGGCACTCTCGGGTTTCAGATCCGGACTGCCGTAGTGGTAATAGTAGCTCTCGTTGAACGTGGGCGAGCGGAAAATGTTCTTGTAGGATGCGCGGATGAAGAGGTCGTGGTCGGATAGGACTTTGTAGGAAAGCGAGACGGAGGGCGACAAGCGGCGCATGTTGCGGGCACTGTAGCCTTCCTCTGCATCATTCAGATAGAGTGAATACAGCAGACGACCTGTCATCGTCAATCGCTTGGTGTGATATTTGGCTGTGGCACTCTGCAGCACCGTATGCCGGTAGGGTTTGCCCACCACCGTGCGCATCGACGAACCGTTGAGGTTGTTGAAACTGTAATCGGCCGAATAGTCCAATGCCCATTTGTCGTGAGGCACATACAGCAAGGCAACAGATGTGTACACCTCACGCTGCCAATAACTGGCATCATTCACTCCGCCAGGCATCAACTCGTCCTTGAAAACACTTTCATTCCAGTTATACTTCGCATTCACCTTCATCGACAGGCGGTCGCCCCAGCGCGTCTGATACAGCAACTGCCCGAAAGCGTTACGGTCGCGCAACGTCTCGCCGCTCACATTGGTGTAATAGTGTACCTGTCCGGGCAGTTGGCGGTCGTTGTCGTAGTAGTAAAGCTTACCCGTCAACATGTTCACCTTATTGATATGATAGATGAAGTCCAGTTCCGCGTGTCCCTGGTTCATGCGGTTGTGGGTACGGCGGTCGTGCTGGGTGACGGTGCCGTTCTTGATGTCGTAGGGATAGTCGTTCTCGGCATAGGTGTACTCGCCGACGACGCTGATGCCGAAACGGTCGGAGATGTTCTGATGGTAACGCACAAAGGGGCTGACATAGCCGAAGGAGCCGACTTTCATTTGCGTCGTCAGGTGGGGCTTCAGGTCATTATCAGGCTTTCGCAGCGTCTGGATATGAAGTATGGCGGGTGTCGAAGCCTGACGTGCGGGGATGAAGATGTCGTCGTTGTCGCCAATGGTCAGCATCAGGTGTTCCACGTTGTCCAGCGAATAGCGGCTCAAGTCGATTTCACCACTCTGACACTCGGAGATCATGACACCGTCGTAACTGACACCGGTATGTTTGGCGCTGAAACCACGTACAGACACCGTCTTCATGCCCCCTGCACCACCATAGTCGCGAAGGGTGATACCTGGCAGGCGGTGAAGGGCATCGGCCATATCCGTCACACCCATTGTCAGCATGTCGCTACGATCCAGCAGGCGCATCGGAGCCGTACTCGTCAACGTGTGCTGGCGTCGTGACTCGGTGACGGTAACCCCGTCCAACTGGTGTATCCGGCTGGTAATGGTGTCCGTTTGTGCCACAGCACATAAGGGAAACATTGACCACATGAAAAATGTAACACTTTTCATTCCCATGCACAAAACGCTCTTTCAGCCTCCTCTTACTTTCGTAAAGTTCAGGGCGAGCCAGGCATAGATGCCAAGAGCGACGACGAGGAGGGTTTGGACGGTATGGACGATGAGGACGAAATAGAGTGCTTTTTCGTCAGCCACGCCATAGAGGATGAGCATCGTCTTCACGGCAAAGTGCCAGGGGCCGGCACCGTTGGGCGTAGGCACGATGACCGCTATGGAACCGACGATAAAGGTAACGAGGGCGCAACCTAAACCGAGGTCGGCGGTGAAGTCGAAGCAGAAGAACGTCAGGTAGTAGTGCAGGAAGTAGCTCACCCAGATGGCCAGCGTGAAGAAGACGAACAACGGGATGTTGCGAACGTCCTTCAGCGAGATGACGCCCTGCCAGATGCCTCGCAGCGTCGCACGTACCTTATCATATATAGACAACTTTCGCAACAGGAAATGCAGCAGGATGAGGATTGCCACCGCACAGATGGCCACCACCAGGTAGCCTGCCCACGAGAAGCTATGCAGGATGCTGTGCAGGTTGGTACCGGTCTTGCGGAAAAACATACCGAAGGTGCTCATCTCCAGCAGCAGGACGATAGCCGTGATGCCCATCACCAGCAGCGAGTCGATGGCCCGCTCGGTAACCACCGTACCCAAAGCCTTAGGGAACGACACGTCGTCGTAACGTTTCAACACACCGCAGCGCGTGAACTCACCCACGCGGGGAATGACCAGCGACGCCGCATACGACAGGAAAATGCTATGAATCAATACGGAAGTGCGCAGGCGCACACCGTTTCCATCTTCCGTCTTCCCGTTTCCATCTAATACCGGCTCCAGCGTCTGCCGCCAGCGCCATCCGCGGAACATCTGTGCCAGTATGCCAAACGGGAACGACAGCAACATCCACGTCCAGTCCATCTCGTCCGTCATGACGTGCAGAATGGTCTGCCAGCCCTCGCCGCGATACATCCAATAGAGGATGCCCGCGCCCAACACCAGCGGCATCAGAATCTTCAATATGACGCTTCTCGTCTTCATTTCGCCTGCGAAGGTACAAAGAAAAAACGAGCCCACCAAACGATGAGCCCGTTTTTTTTAGATTGCACCGCCACACTTTGACTTTACTCAAAGAATGGTCCGAATCCCATACAGCTTGTGGTCGTGATGGCCGTCAGAGAGGCCGTGAGCGCGGCTACTACAACCTTCACCGCAATCTCAATAAAACGCTTCTTCATAATTGTCAATTGTGAATTGTTAATTGTGAATTGTTAATTGTGAATTGTGAATTGTGAATTGTGAATTGTGAATTGTGAATTGTGAATTATTAAGGCCTATAGCATCGCATTCCCTAACAGTACGCCGATTAACGTAAACAAAAAGAAGTGGGCTCGATTTGGTTGATTTTGTCATTTGTAACATTTACGAAAAACGACTTTATTGTTTGTAACATTTTGGGCGTCGTTTTTTCAAAATCAGCAATAATTGTTTTAAAATTAGCAAAACTTAACGGTTTTGCCATTTAATCGTTGTTTTTTCGGATAAAATTTGCTATCTTTGCATCCAAACAGTAAAACTGTAAGGTGATTATTAACCCGTGACGATAAAAGTCAGACAATTTTTAAACTAACCCAAAAATAAAAAGATTATGAAAAAAATGATGAAACAGTTCTTTGTAGCTGTAGTGGCTTTAGCAGCCTTTACCGCATGTTCTGACTCCAATTATGAAGGAGAAGGATTTGAAACTCCATCTCTGTTTGCCAATCAGGCTATGAACACCGCAATCCTGACGGATGTAAATGGGCAGCAACTCTCAAGTGTATCTGGTGACTTTGCCACTTATTACCTGAACATTAAGACCGATGGAATCTGGTATATTGAGACCAACGACTACATGGAGTTCGCTCCTTCCCGCTATTATGGTCGTGGCAGCATGCGCATCCCAGTGATGATTGGTAGCAACTGGGCTGAGGCTCGTCAACTGTCTTACAAGGTAAACTTCCTCGATGAAAACGGTGCATTTACTCGTGCTGGTGAGGGTGATGGTTCCCAGACGGTGACCCAGTCGTCAAACACTGACCTTGACGCCTTTAAGAAGATGGTCAATTCAAATATCCATGTCGGATATGGTTATAATCCTACAAAGGGTGCTGCCAATAGCGCGCTTTGGACGGGTATTGAAATTTTCAAGATGGATGATCTCATCGGTAATGAAAAACTTGTCAAGAGCAGTCTGGTACCACAGACCGAGGAGGCGTATATTTATTCCCACAGTGAGGCAGCTCTGGACAAGATCATTGGTGTTAGTGTCAGTCCTACCGGAAACTTCGGTGCTGTCAAATTTGATACGACGGGTGTGACCGTGAATACAACCAACATCAATCACACTGGCCAGACTGTCATGCAGAAGAGATTGACTCGTTCGATTTACAGCCGTGAACTTGAATTTGCCAATGCGACGACTGATGATAAATTGGCCTTTACCGAAGCTAATCTCAGCAATGGTTTCAAACGTTACAAGGCAGAGTTTATTGCCAAACTCAAGGCTGCAGGCGAAGATAAGACCAAAAAGAGAGCTGCAGCTGATGAGCTCTTCAATGTTGTAGGTACACACGTTGTTGTAAAATCCCTGTTAGGTCAGGAGCTCAACTATCGAATCGTTGTTGACTCGTCCTACACCAAAAAGAGCACGGAAGTGAAGGTTGCTCTCGACTTCAAGTGGCAGCAGCAAATCAAGGACACCACGTCGGTAGACTCTGCTACCAAGGCACGCATCAAGGCCATGGAGGAAGAATGGAAGAAAGATTCTACAAAGCGTAAGAGTTTTGCCCTCAAGACTGGTGTAGAGGTGACCGATACAGAATTCAAGGCAGCTAACTCTACCACTGCAAAAGTCAAGGCTCGTGGCGGTGATGTTGAGCTGGTTAGCATTTTGTCCACCGGTGGCTCTCTGATCAATGAAGATTTGAAAAAGTGGTTGTTGAGCACCTATCCTGAGAAAGCAGCTATGATAGGTGTTGAGACGTTGCCTATTTATGAGCTCTTTAAAGGCACATCAGATTACGAGGATAAAGCCTATGAATATCTCAAGACACTAATCGATACCTATCTCAAGGTTGATGAGAAGATGTATGGAATCATTAAAGATAAAGACGTCCAATAAGAACCTTTGAAAGATGAACAGGATCTTAACTTACTCGGTATTGGTGCTTGTTGCCGCCCTCGCGGCAGCATGCTCCAGTAGTGAGGATATGATAGGCAATGAGGGGACTGGCAGCGAGAGCAATGCTCCGCTTACCATTCTCGGAACCTCTGGGCAAGGCGTCATGAATACAGGCGCCTCCTATGGGGAGTACACTGCCTTTATCAACGTGCCGGGCAAGTGGTCTGTAGCAACTTCGAAAGGTTTGGCGAATGTCTATCCGTCGGTTGGCGAGGGTCCTACTACAGCTGTTGTTCAGGTGGGTGAGAACTGGGGATCGGTGCGCGAGAATGTGCTGACGCTCACGACCCAGGAAGCAGCCACACGAGCTGGTGGTGGTGAGAGTAAGTATGATATGTCCATCGTCCAGTCGAGCAGTCCCTCACTGGACTCTATCTCGACGGTGTTTTCCGCCAACAAAGGTGCCGGCTACAGCTATATGCCCGGTGGCGAGTATTGCGACGGAGCTCTGATTCAACTGTTCAACCTCGTTACGCTCGACAGTATCCAGCGTGCAAAGGGGGTCAGGTTGATTTCCGATGCCATTTTCCCGCAGACTACCCAGGAAGTGATCACCGCAGACAGCGAGGAGGCTATCACCAAAAAACTTACTGTCAACGCCTCGGTCGGCATGAACTTCGGTTCGATAAAGAGCAAGGGTAAGGAAAGTGGCAGCGGCAGTGGCAGTGTCGGTGTTGATGTGGGAAAAGGTCATGAAGAGAAATCTAAGAACAAGTTTGCGCTCAAGCGTATGACGACCACCCAGTTCACCCGCGAGATTCAGTACATGAATGTCATGGACCTGGTGGAAAAGGCTATCACACGTGAAGAGAAGATGAAGTTGCTTTCGCCGGGATTCCTCTCCGTTCAGGAAACGTTTGCCAAGGACATTGCTGCTGCGAAAGGTAATCAGACGAAGCAGTATGACATCTGCGACAAATTCCTGAGTGAGATCGGTCCTTGCTTCATCAGCAAGTCGGTGATGGGCTCGGTACTCGACTATCAGATTAGCGTGGACAGCACGCTGCTCCGTGACACGTTGGGTGTCAAGGTGGCTCTCGAGGCGAGTTTCCAGACCAAGGTAAAGGACAGGTCAGTAGGCGGTACGGCGACGTTCGATATTGGCGTTTCCAAAGAATCCACAGAACTGATGAGTAAGACAACGGCAACAGTCAAGGTGCGCGGTGGCGATGTGAGCCAGGTGTGTATCCTTGTCACTGGCGGTGAGTTGTATAACGATCAAGTCACGGCGTGGCAGAACAGTTGTCGCCCCACCCTTGCCGTGATGGTCGATATGTCGCTGGTCCCCATCTATGTGCTTATTGCCGATGCGCCAGCCCGCGAAGTGTTGATGAACTACTTTAAATTAAAATTAGGACAGTGACCGTTGAACATTGAACGTTGAACATTGAACATTATGAAACATATATATTGTTTTCTCCTTCTTGTCTGTGCGCTTGGCATGGCTTCCTGTAGCAGTGACGACCCGCTGACAGAGGAAGAGATGTTGGCTCTTTACGGCCGTAATGGTGCCTCCGGGGCACCTAATGTAAACGGATCGGAACCTTCAGGAGGCTATGTTTCCCGGCTGCTGGCTCCTCCGGGCTTTGAGCGTGGCGTGGGCTATGCCTATGCTACAGGTGCTGAGTATCTGGAGGGAGTGACCTTCAACATCTTCAACCTCAACTATCTGGACTCCATCCAGTATGTCAAGGGATTGAACTTTGTCAGCGACGATTATACGCCGTATAGTGAGGAACAGATTATCACCGGTGAGACACGCGAAGCGGTGTCCAAGCAGTTGGCTCTGTCTGCAAGTGTTGGCGTCAACGTTATCGTGGCTGACATCAGCGTGACAGGTAACTTTTCCAAGGGAAGTGTAAAGGAAAGCGAGTCGGTGTTTGCCATGAAACGCACCAAGCGCGTGGCTTACTGCCGTGACCTTCAGTACAAAAATGTCATCATGTACTACAAGGAAACGGGCGACAGCATGGTCTTCGCACCAGGTTTCTATGCCGACTGGAAACTGCTTGAGGGCAACAACGTCAAGGAGGGAGATGTCAGCAACAAGATGGTTCTGGACTTCGTGAACAAGTGGGGTCGCGGCTTCGTAGCCCGCTCGTTCATGGGTGGCGTGCTGGAATATACATTGCAGATTGAGAAGTCTTCACTCACCGAGACCATGAGTGCCGGCGTGGCACTCAATGCCAGCATTGGACTCCTCGTCGGTGTCGAGGCATCGACCAGCGAACAGACCGAGCAGTTCAGCAAGATATCCCGTGACCGCTACAACCTTGACATCCATGTCCGCGGTGGCAATGTACAGGCTGTCACCGAGATTTTGTCAGGAGTCAACCCCGCTCCCCAGGGCATCAAGGAGTGGATGGAAAGTGTCAATTTCCCTCCCACTCCCGAAAGCGACAAATTGAAATTGTGTGCACTCACCGACGTAAAGATAGCATCCATGGCCAACCTCTTCACGGGTAAGGTGCAAGACCGTGTGAATTACATTTTGCGTACGAATGGGACGAAATAGGCAAGAAAACAGAAATTAAGTATGAAGTACACCTTATTATATTTATATATAGCAGCAGGCATGTTGGCGATGGCATCGTGCAGCAATGACGAGGATATACCCGTCGTTCCTGAGACATCTCAGGCTGCCGACGACTCCGAAGTCAGTTACGCGCCCATATCGTGGCTTGCCAGGGCCTATACCCCTGAAGATATTAAGCAAGTTGAAGATGACATCAACGCCATCCGTGGTGCCGGCTACACCTACAGGGATAATGAGTCCTACTGTGTCGGTACCGATATGGAGGTGTTCAATATGCGTAACCTGCGCGATATGGAAAAGAAGTACAATACCTCCTTTCTTGTCGACGACTACAATCCCGCTACCGAGCAAAAGTTCTTCTACAGCACCAGCGTCAAGTCCCTGAAAGATTCCCTGGCGCTCGACATCGGTTTAGGTTTTAGCGCAGGTATGTTCTCGGTCGATTTGGATGTAGCCTTCAACAAGAAGAGCTTCTCTACCCAGAAGAGCTACTATTCGTTGATGCGCCTGAAGCAGAGCTATTTCTCGCGCGACCTCAACTACCTGAACCTGCGTGAGCTGGTTTCCCATGCCGTAGCCACCTCATCGGTAGCCGACACCTATGTCAGCATTGACGCAGACTCACTGGCCAAGGTTGTACCCCTCTTTAAAGAGGTCTACGCCCCTGGATTCGCTAGTGTGATGCAGAAGTTTGTCCGGAAGGTCCATTCTGCTTCTTCAGCATATACAGCCAGCGGTTACTGCCGCGAATTTATCGAAGAGATTGGTTCTGGTTTCGTGAGACGTTCCGTCTTAGGTTGCTCGCTGGACTATTACAACACGACATCCATGGACTCCGTGTCTAATTCACTCGACGTGAAGGTGGCTCTGGAGTTGTCTGTTCAGATAAAATTTGTCAACATCCGTACCGAGATCAGTACCGAATATAAGGATGCTGCCGAGAAGTGTAACCGCAATTCAGAGAGCCATATCACCGCCCGTGGTGGTGACGTATCACTCGTGACGGCCTTCACCACTGGTCAGGAAGCAAAGATAGACTCGCTGACCTTGAAGAAATGGCAGTCAACGGTGACTCCGAAGGATGCGGCACTGATCGATATCCGCCTGGTGCCTATCTACGAGGTGGTATACGATGCCAAGGCACGTAACATACTGAGAAGCTACATGGATAAATCATTACGTAACTACGAAGATGACTGATATGAATAAGGTTAGCATTTGGCTTTTAGCATTTAGCTTTTGGCTTTTACCTCTTTCCTGTTCCGATGATTTGAAGGACAGTGATGTGAGCTACGACGATCTGACTAGAACCTATTCGGCCGAACAGATAAAACTGCAGCGCTTAGGCTATGCCTACAACGCCGCCGGCAGCGTGATGGACGACAAGTACTTCTCCACCTCCCCCATCGTCAACATGGAACGTCTCAGGTCCTACGAGGCAACGTTAGGACTCATCATCAATTCCGAGCGACGCCATTATACGTCCATGGACATCTTCAGCGGCAACACCCTGGAGGAGATGGGACATTCTGAGACCAAGTACACCATCGACGAAACCGGTGCCATCGCAACCGGTAAGTATTACCGTGAGAACAATGTGTTTTCCAGGACCATCTGGCACAACAGCTATAAAGCCCACATGTTCATCAAGCACATCATGGCCACCATGACCATGGATGTCGGCATGCTGCAATGTCTGAATCTGGACGAGCTGGATAACAATAACAGCATCCTCGCGGCAGACTTCCGTCAGGCAGTCAAACAACTAGTCGCCAAGACCGAGAACGGTATCACCGAAGCTGATGCCGTCACCTTCTCCGAGAAGTTCGGCACACACCTCGTCGTGTCTTCCAATCTGGGCGGTATGATTGAGCTGACGATGCAAATCGAACGCGACTCCTGCGTAGATAAGAGTTATACGATCAATCAGGTGACAGAAACCCTCTTTGGCAAGGATGTTGTAACAACCTCTCCCCCCTCTAAGGTCATCGAGAAACTCGTCAGAAACACCGTTCAGTACGAAGGCGAAATCAAGGTCAAGGGTGGCGACAGTGAAGACTGTGCCAAGCTTCACAGGACTTTCGACCATAAGAGTGCCGCTGCCAAGAAAATCGGCGATGGCGACTACTATGGCTGGGCCAACAATATCAGTATTGAGCCCAACAACTACAACGCCTCCTTCGTCAGCGGCCGTTTCCTGCCATACTACCAGCTCTTTGAGAATGCTACCACCCGTAAGGTGATGCGCAAGGTCTTTGAGACCTACCTGAAGAAAGAAGCCCCCACAAAGGAGATTTACGAGGCTCCCTACGGTACCATACCGGTAGAGGGCAATTATGGTCAGAATGTGAGAGTCATCTATAATGATTCCAACAAAGCCTGTATCATCTGTAAGGAGTATGTTCCTTCCATTCGCAGCGACTCAACCTGTATCGTGGCTTATCCGCTGATTAAAGGTAAAGACGGCAATATGCGTCCCTACCTGTATTCCGGACTGTTCGTAGGCGATGAGAACCACCGTCCGGGACGCGTCATCTGGCAAGGCAGTGCATCGACATACATCCCCAACGACAGCATCCACGCTGAGAGCGACACCACCTATATTAGAAACCTCTTCGACCAGAAGACGAAAAGGCTGAAGAATCTGTACTTCTACTGGGGAGCCGTTCAGCCAATCCCCTGTCCTACCAAGAAAGAGCAGCTTTTGAATTATCAGCCTGTCGTCTTCACCGAACAACCCAGTGTTGTTGCTGAGCCGATGAATTTTGCGAAGGTCGCCAGCACCTTCTGGTCGGTGAAACCGGTAGCGCTGAAGAATGACAACATGCGCACATACTGGGAGAAAGACTCTGCATTTGTGGAGTTCGCCAAGAGAAGATATAAAGATTATAACGGAACACTCTATAAGAACAGCGCAGGCTACTGGTTCGCCCTGATAGACGGAGGCGACCATATCAAGCGTGCCGACGAGCGTACTGGCGACGAGGACGGCCACCTGAGATGGGCTGATGCTGTGAGCAATTCCGTCAAGGCCATCGGCCTGGAGGACTACCTGCCCTCGGTCATGGAGTCGCAGAGCATCACCAAGATGCTGGGCAACCGCATGAGCATTTTCTACAGCCACGAATTTGATGGCCGTAACATGCTCGGATTGGACTGGCCTAACGGCTACTGGGTACTCTCACATCCCGATCAACCGACGATGGCCATCACCTGGCAGCAGAATGATGCCAGCGGATTCCCTGTTGTCACAAGCGATGAAGGCGAGGCGCGCATCATGCGTGTCAGTGCTTCAGGAACCGACCTGCTGCTCGACTACCCGGAGTATGTCAGTGCATTCAACTATTCCAGTCAGGAGTTCTTTAAGTTCTTCCCGATTTATATTACGATCGACAAATTTTAGTGAAGAGTGAAGAGTGAAGAATTTGCTACCGCATATAATATAAAAGAATATGAGAACGAACAATATTAATTTGAAGGAAGGAAGGATGAAGTTGAAGGTGAAGTGGTTGCTGTGCGCAGCATTCTTCACTCTTCACTCTTCACTCTTCACTTTATTGACATCCTGTACGCGCGAAGATGACCTTCAAACGGTATTGGAGGAATACGATCCTGCCAACGCCTATGGCGACTACACCGAGGAGTACTGGACGAGAGTACATGCCGCCCAGCGTATGGCATACATCGGCGACCTTTATCGCAGTTACGGTGTGGGTTACGGTTATAACGGTACCGGAAAGTATAGTAACTACGACGAGGTGCGCGACCGTGTCATCGATATGGATTTTATCAAGAAGTTCGATGAGGAACATGGCTCAACGACCCTGGTCGACGACGTCTCTCCCTCGTCCTTCCATCATGTCTACAGCGGCACGGATGCCACGACCATCTGCGAGAAGCTTACCCGTAAGTCATCGGTGAAGGTTGATTTACTCCTGTTTCAGGCTGAGGCCACGACAACCTTCAACAAGACCGATTTGACGAGCAACGAGTTTGCTTTCTGCATCATTAACGATGGTCTGACCGTAGCTTCGCGCCACATGGAGCCTTATGACCTCTTATATATTGCCCGCGAGCATCCCGAGGCATTGTCCCAGGGCTTCCTCCGCTATCAGCAGCTGGCTTCAAAAGCCATCAATGAAAACAATCTTACCGAGGCGCAGCGCATCATTCAGAATATGCTCCAGACCTACGGCACACATATCATCTATCATGCCCAGTTGGGCGGCAAGATCAAGCTCAGCACCACGATGAACCGCCATGTCACCGACTCACGCGAAACGGTCGACAAGCAGGCCGGTGCTACCTTCCTCTATTGCGTCGGAGGCAAAGACGGTACGGAGACACAGGACTGGGTGACCAAAACGCAGACAGACCGCGAGACCCACGTTGAGGCTCTCGGTGGCAATAGTGCCCTCGCCCTGCAGCTGGCAGGAATGCACGACAGCAGTAACATGACCTTGAAGAGCCAAGTGGTTGACCAGTGGTTCAAGTCGCTCAAGTTCACCCCTGGCGGCAACAAGGACGACAACAACGTGGAGCTCATCGACATCAAGGTTGCCCCCATCGCCGATCTGATCATCGATCCGCAGGTGGCCAATATGTACAACCTGATGGTCGGCAAGTACATCGTCCACGAGACCGACGTCATGCCCCGCGTCAGGAAGCAGATATATGCCAAGATACCTACCTCCGCCCTCAAGCTCACCAACCCTTCTACCACCACGAAGGTAGAAATCGACCACGAGATTATCGGCGAGATTGTCGACGAGTATGTCAAGAACGTCGAATACACCGTGTTCTACCCCACCCTCGGTGGCAAGATGTGTCGTGAGGGTCTGGGCCGTCGCTGCAGTGACGACAGCCTGTTCACCATCACGTGGTCTTATCTCCCCGGAGAGGAGTTCCAGGCCAAGGCCTACGTCACCCCCTTGGTACGACTCAACTACGACGACTACATCTACTATAATAATGGCGACATCGATATCTCGCCCAAGGAGAACCAGAACTACGTCATTGCCGGCGACAACAATATCAGTGAGGCTGCCATCTACATGTGGAACGACACTTGCACGGCCAACATGAAGATTGGTCCCTTCTATCTGCACCAGGGCGTGTTGGCCAGCACCAGTGAGGACAAGTCGGCCATGAATACCATCCGCACCCTGCTCAAGGATGTCCCCGTGGGTTATGAGGTCGCTTCGACGGGAAAACTCAACAATATTATAAAGTTCATGTACAATTCCGGCCAGGTATTCGATTCGACGCGCATCAAGGAGAACGACGTTCCGCTATTCTTCAAATACAAGCGGTTTGTCATCAAGGATGACAATACCAACCAACACGGTATTTTCATCCTCAACCCCAAGCAAGACCATTTCACACTTTTGACGCAGGATCTTATCGGCCAGGCGTTGCTCTGGCGCAAACCGGATTTTGAACATAAGTAAATGAACGTTGAACATTGAACATTGAACGTTATGAAACAAATACTATTTACTATTCTCTTTTCACTATCCACTACCGCTGCCATGGCTCAAGGCTTTGTAACGGAGATTAAAGTTGTGGCAGTGCAGGAAAAAGACAGTCTTGCTCCCGAGGCTAACGGCTATCATGGCGCAGGTGACTTCGATTTGGATTTCCGCAAAGGACGTGGCGGTGGCTACGTGTTTGCCGTATTTAAGACCGGTACGAACCCGAAAGAATACATCACCGACGTGAAAGTAACGGCAGATAGGAAGGATGCCTATGGCAAAGAGTTCAATGAGGGGAAAAAGGATTACATACCGGCTCCCTACTACCAGGCGCAATCACAACAGGACAAGACCTATTATGGTGGACTGAACGGCCGCAACTATAGCATTTATGGAGGCGCATATCCTAAACAGGACCATGTCTATTATAGCCATACGGGCAACCAAGATTTCAACCAGCGCGTGCTCAAGTGGGCGGAGGTCAGGAGCAGCAAGCCGACGGCGGGTAAGAATCAGACCGTTAGCGGCGGTCATGCCGGTGGTGGACGCTACTTCCTCTTCACCTGGCATAATCACAAATCGCAGTACAGGAAATTGCCCAACGGAAGCATCCTCGAGCACGAGCACTATTGCAGCCTTGACGATTGCAAGCTCACCATACAAGAGCCCCACCACTTCGAGCAGGCCTATGGCCATGATGCATGGATGCAATACACCGAGAAAACCGGCAAAATCGACCCCGACTCAGTACACTACAAGAAATGTAAGGAGTGTGGAAAAGAGGTTACGGAGAAGCATAAATGGGCAACCTATTCCGCTGACTGGGGAAATCACAACCAGCGGTGTCTGGTGTGTGACTATGTCATTAAGGCGCAGCACAAGAACTTTGGCAAGGAGAAGTTGCCCGTCGACGATTACTATCACATGATTTACTGCGGCGACTGCCAATTCATCAAGAAACTCCCCCATTCGCTGGAGCGTCGCGAGGTGGTGAGACAGGACTGCGAAAACACCCTCGTGAAATATACCTGCAGCCAGTGTTACCATGTGGTATACTTTAATGAGCCTGGCACGGACCATAGCTACGACGACAACGGCTTCTGCACCAACAAGAAGTGTCTGCACCCCTACGAGCGTCCCGCTGTGGAGTATTCCGGTAGCGACAGCACCTATGTCGTCAGGACCTTCGGCAACCTCTACTGGATTGCCGACTATGTCAACAACCGCCGTCCCAAGACCCATTTCCGTCTTGACAACGACCTGATTGCCGAAGACTTCGTCAAAGTGCCGTGGCAACCTATCGGTGATACTGACAGTACGTCATTCGAGGGAACCTTCGACGGTGGCGGTCACGTCATCACGATGCTCCAGACAGAAGAACCCGTGGCAGGCTGCGGCTATCGCGGACTCTTCGGTGCTATCGGCAAGGATGGCGTCGTGAAGAACGTGGGCATGGCTGCATGCAACATGCGCGGCTGGGACTATATCGGCGCCATCGCGGGTGTCAACAGTGGAACCATTGACAGCTGTCACGTGATATTCTCTGTGATGAGCTCGATAGATATGGGCAAGAACCTCGGCGGTATCTGTGGACTCAACAAGGGCACCATCTCCAAGTGCACCACCGAAAGCAACGTATGGGTTGGCGGTGTGCGCGACTATGCCGGCGGTATCTGTGGTACCAACGCCAAGGGAACACTGACGGGGAATGTCTTCGAGGCCATCTGTGGCAGCGGATCGGATGCCACGTTGCCGGAAGCAGCGTCACAGCAGTGAGAATTGACAATTGATAATTGAGAATTGACAATTGATAATTGATAATTGAAAGAGATATGGGCAGGAAGTTTTTTTATATTTTGACCGTTTTATTGTTTTCCCTTTCCATCAGCAGTTTTGGCTACGGGATTAAGAAGCCGTTTCTTTTCAACGGCGGCACTACGAGTGATGGGATTGTCATCTCCACGCCTGAGATAGACGGCTTCCAGATGACGGATAAAGGAGGATTAACGATCGTAGAACAGACAAAGAAAGCCACGATGATATTCTCCGTCATTGTTCCGAACGGAAAAATGGCAACCCTTGAATACAACGTCTTCATCAAGTTAATGGTAAAAGAGGGTAAGACGGCCGGTAGAAGCCGTATAATTAAGTTCACTGCGAAAAAAGATAAGATAGCCAAAACTAGTCAAGATAGGAACTTACTTGACATTAATTCAGATATCATCACTCTTGAAGCCGGAAAGCACTATATCACTCTTGAAGCCAGTTATTCCGCACTAAATTGTATCATGGTTGGTGGCATCAACGCCATGTATATTCATGTCCATGATTTCAGCGAAACGAGGTTATTGCGTGAACCGATATGCGGTCAACGAGGTGAAAAAGAGGCTAAATGCGCAGTCTGTGGCATTGACAGCACCATCTATCTCCCTCCTAAATACAAGGAGCACAGTCTGAAGGAAAGTTCTACGACCAATACCAGCTGTCTGTCCAATATGGGAAAATTGCGTATTTGCGAGCACTGTCCCTATTCTGAAATAGAACGCAAAGACAGCATCAAATCTCATGTTTTTGGCGCGGACGACAAATGCACCGTGTGTGGACTGCACAAGCCTAAGAGTAATGCAGATCATTCGGTGTACGAAGTTTACGATGCCAGTGAGATGCGTATCCTGGCTGAGATGGTGCAGTTAGGCCAAATCCCCGGTAACATCGGTATTGACATCAAGGCCGACCTGAAATTCAGCAATGAAGTAACCATGCTGCCCTTAGGATCCTTCGAACATCCGTTCCAGGGTGTGATCAACGGCAACGGACACCGTATTCGCGGCATCGTCAACTGCTTCCAGGGCATCGACTGCTTAGGCCTCGTGGGCGTAGCTAAGGGAACGCTCAAGTCGCATGCCGTCATTGCCAATCTCATCTTCGATGCTGAAAACACCATGAAGGGTACAGCCTGCGTAGGCGGTATCGTGGGTTATGCGGCCTATTGCGACATCATCAACTGTGCCAGTTTCGGCGTATTGGAAGGCCAGAACTATGTCGGAAGTCTCGTAGGATATGCCGACCAGCACGTCACCTTCCAGAATTGTGCGTCCGTATCTCCTATCAGGACAGCAGGCCACTGGAACCCCATGGCATGCGGTTTGCCATACGGACACATCCTGAACAGCTATGGTGCTGCCACCAACAGCATGGACGGTGAGCCGGACGAACTGACGACCACCACATTCCGCCACTGTTTCACCACACATGGCGAGGCCGATGGTCTCAAGTTAGTCAGTCGTGACATGATGTCAACATACAATATGCTGGAGCTGCTTAATGAAGAAAGTGACTCGACAACCTTCATGATGTCGCAGAATGACTCCTACCCCATTCCGGTGGTCAACACCGACATTAAGGCCATGCCAAACCCTGACATTCCCACTGTGTGGAATGCCATACCGCGTCGCGTCCAATTGTCAGAGCTTTCGGAGGACGGCGGCATTGAGCTGAGTGAGAAGGAACGGGAGATAGAGATTATCGGCGGCTATTCCGACGATGACGCTATTGCCGCCTCAGGCACTTCCTTTGAGGAAGTCATCAAGAAAGATTCCGTTGATTATGCGGATTTCGATCGCACATACATTGTGACACGCATTGTCTCTGATGAAGAATTTGATGAAGGATTTGAACTGTTCAAACCCATGGACGGAGGCGAGCTGTTAAGCTTTGAGTCTTATATGCTTTCTCCCGATTCGACCTTTCTCAGAAAGTCGGAATTCCTTCTCGTCTCACCTGAAAAGGTAAAGCCAGTAGTAGAGACGATTGATGACTGGTCTGGAATGAATGAACAAATCGACGAATACGCCCACTCCCTCTGGGACAACTCCCGCGAACTTGTGTCGCGTACCATCATCGAGGACGAAAATAACATCACCTATCAGGAAAATATCGATGACATCCTAAAGACTAAATGGAACATCAGTACCACATACGACGAGGAACAAGATGCCACAATCGTCGAAGTGTATTCGCATGACTATGTTACGGGCGAAATCCGTCTGGAATATAGTACTACGTACAAGCATGACGACTCGAATGAAGGTAAAGAGGATGAAACTATTGTAGAATATGTGGACGAGGCGAGCAATACCATCCATGCCCTCTTAATCGATCTGGACTCTATCACTGGTGCGGTCATTTCTCGTGAGCACTTTATTCTCGATGCCACCAACGAGTGTCTCCTGCAGATTCTTACGGAAAAAATGATTGATGGTCAGCCATACCTGACAGATGGCATTTACTTCGTCTATGATGACGAAGGTGCTCTTGCGCAGTCTGTGGCTTACGGACCGGAAGATGAGAAAAAGCCTGGAGAAAATCTGCGTCCCTATCTGTATATTGAGTATCTCGGTGTTAGGGAGACCAATCCATATCCTACGGCTATCAAGGTACCCACAGCGGAAAAGCCGTCATTGCAGAAGCATACAGATTATAACGTCTATGACATGCATGGCCGTGTGGTGCGCAAGGTGACTGACGTGCACAATCCGTTCAGCGGTCTTCCCAGAGGACTCTATATCTATCAGGGCTCTAAGTATATTAAGAGGTGAGAGGTAAGAGGTGAGAAAAAAGAAAATTGACAATTGGACATTGAACTTTAGACGTTATGAAAACAGGTGGATTATTCGCAGCACTGATGTTGTTTGTCTCTGTCAGCGTAGGTGCACAAGATTATAATATATTGAAGTCTACTCACTACACCATGGAGCATGGAGGAGTGAGTATTAGTCCCCAGACTTGTGCTGCCGGCGGTACGGCGAAGGTCGATGTCAACCCTGAAAGTGGCTATGGCTTGTCGAGAGGCCTGTTCTATGCCAAACGAAACGCCAACGGCGGACTTGGTGTGACCAAAACGGCCAGAAACACGAGTTCATATCCGGATGATCGTGGCAACAAGACACAGAACTTCGAGTTCACGATGCCCGATGGCGACGTCGAGGTGTGGGCATTCTTTGCCCCCTTGGATTCGCTGATTATCCATCAGTATAAATATGCTTCTGACAAGTTAAAGCCGCTGTATGGTTTAGCCTACGAAGAAGACAACATTGCTGTGGTAAAGAATTTGCCTAACATGCAAATCGTCTTGATTCCCGTATTGGGCGACGATCATAAAAAAACTCACGAGCTGGTGGATGTCGAAGTCACCAATATCAATCCGAGCCTTGTCATAAAAAGTGCGGATACCGTGAAGATCACGTTGCCAAACACGAACAAGACCGTACATGTCACTCCCATCTTCGGCAAGAAGAATTATGAAGTTGTTTTGCCCAATAAGTTGGACCACATTCAGGCCACTTTGAGCAATAACGCTCCGAAGGGACGCGAAGAGGTCGATCTTACGCTGGTGACAGATAAGGGCTACATCCCTGCCAATGTAACCATCACGGGCTGCAAGTCATCGTGGCTTGTGAGCACGGAGCGTCTTGAAGGCGGCGGCTGGAAGACCGTTTATCGCTTCAAGATGAATATGGAGAAAGTCACGGTCGAGTATAGTGTTGAGGAAGTACATTCTTTCAGTGTCAATGACACCAAGAAATCCAATCGCGTCAAGGCCTTCGTTCCCGAGATGATTCCCGGCTACCCTGGCGTGGCACGCGAGGGGCAAGAAGTTCCTGTGGTGTTCCTGATGCCTGATACCTTCAGTGTCAGTTACACTGCAACAGGCGCGAGCAATACGGTGGTGTACCACAATGTGCTGAAGAACAGCTATGCTGACGAGAGCATGAATAGCTGGACAGATACCTCCAAAAACGACGGCGAGCAACTTCCCGTCAAGACCTTTACCGATTCCGAAGGCAATAAATTTTGGCGCACTAGCGGAGTCAACAGCATGGAGCAGACTGTGGACCTCAGCAAATACACCTTCCCCGAAGGTGCCTGGGAAAATAACAAATTGAAGATTGGAGCCATTGCCAGCATCATGCCCTACGGTTCCCGTCTGGCAAAGGTCAGTATCGTATCCGTGGGTAATGGCAAGTCTGAAACTCAGGCTGTTGCCGACCTTCCCGGAAAGGTGAAGGACTGGGTTACCGAGTGCAAGCTCCTCACCATCGATGGCACAGCCACCAAGGTGAAGATGTTGGTAGAAAGCCAGGCCGAAGACATTAATAAGCGCAGCTATGAAGGTCCGGCGTTTGACAACCTCTGCTTGCTGCTTCCCACGGATGGCAAGTCCATCAGAAATGAACACGTGCTTGTCTTCAAGATGGGCAAAACCGACGCCACCATCGAATATACGCCGTCGGGCGAGGAAAGCACAATGCGCATCGTCAATAAAGAGCATGCCACCCTGACGCTGATCAATACAGCCACTGATGAACAGGGTACCACTATCAAGGCGATAAAAGGTGATGTCATCATCATCAAAGCAAAGGCTGATGATGGATATTGCATCAAAGAGGTGTCAATCGATGTTCCTGCCGAGGGGAACACTGAAAGTATTCCTCGTCGTGGATATGTAGACTTGCCTGATAGTGAAGCTGAAATCCTGGAGCCCGACTCCATTAACATGGCTACCAATGAGACCGTCTTCCGCTACGTCAGAAAAGACGACGACAACCTCGATGTTACTCCGACTGTTGAAAAACAGAAAGTGATGCTCACAAGCTATATCGGCGGCGAGATCGAGGTCGATAAAGAGTTTGTGAAGACGGGTGAAACCGTCGTTGTCACGGTCAAGCCCAAAGCCGGTTGCCAGTTAAAGCAAATCAGGACCAACCCTGCCAACGTCGTGCAGTTCCAGGAGGTGAAGGTGGATAAGAACACCGGTGCAGGCACCTATTCCTTTGTCATGCCAACCCCTTACATCACGTTGATAGGCGAGTTTATCGTACCCATTACTACTGCGCAGCAGTTAGATAGTCTCTCACAGCAGTGTGGAACGTTCCGCCTCGATACCAATCTTAACCTGGGTAACGAATGGAACAAGAAAGAAATTGAACTCATGGGTGATTTCGACGGTAACGGCCACCGTATCACCTACGGAGGCAATTGCAGCCTCTTTCACACCATCGAGACAAAAGGCTCCGTTCGCCATCTCTATGTCACCGCAAATTTGAAGGGAGTAAAAATTGGAGCTGAAAGTGAAGACAATATAGGTGGCATCTGCAGGTTTAACAAGGGTGTCATCGAAGACTGCGAGGTAAGCGGCTCCGTGAAAAACGAGCGAACGGCTTCCTTCGCCTGCGGTATTGCCGGACACAACAGCTCCACTGATGAGGGAGGCACCATCGCCTACTGCCACGTCCTCTGCGACGGCTTAGATGCCCCGATGGTCTATGGCGTGGCCCGTCAGGGAAAACATGCCGTCATCAGGGACAACGTCTTCAGTGGCATGTTTGTCGCTGGCGACGGACAAGCCTATATGATATGCAACGACCAGGACAGCGTCACCATTGAGCGCAATTACTATGTTCCCAATCCGGGCAATTCCAGAGGCGAACTCTGCCTGGGCGTGACAGCGAAGACGCCTGCCGGTATGACCGACGTAATCTATCAGGCCCCCAAGGACTACTACGTCTATATTGCCAGCCTCAAGAGCAAGTACGTGGGCGGCCATGCCATCACGTTCGCCGATACTGCCAACGTCAAACTGCAGCAACTCTCACCAGAGGCCGCCAATGCCGGCACTCTGGTCACCGCAACCGTGAGGGTGGATGGCAACAACCATCTGGAGAGCATCACCATTTCGGCACCTGACGGAAGCGACGCCTTCCAGTGCCCGTTCACCGACAATACCGAGAACGTCTATACCTTCTCCTTTACCATGCCCGACCATGACGTCCTGATTTCCGCCAAGATTCAGGCAGGCCAGTACATCTATACCGCCAGCCAGTTTGCCAGCATCCACAATCAGACCGGCATCTACTATCTGGCCAGGGATATTGACCTGAACAACTGGGACAAGGAAAGGGCCATCACGCTGAAAGGCACCTTCCACGGCCGCGGTCACACCATCAGGTTCCACAACGAGGGTACCGCCGTAGGACTGTTCGCCCAAATAGCACCGGGAGCAGAGCTCGAAGGACTGCGTGTGGCCGGCACCATAGTAACCACCAAGAACTGTGGCGGCATCGCCTACGATAACCAGGGAACCATCCGCAACTGTCATTTCTGTGGCGAAATCAAGAGACTTGCTGGTATTGCTGGTACAGATATGCCTCTTAAGCGCCTTATTGGAGCCCTTATCTATAAGAATTCAGGCAATGGCCAGATAGACCACTGCTCTGCCACGGGCGTACTGACCAACACGGGCAATCAGGGGGTTGTCAACAAGAATCCGCTGTACGCTTTCAGCAACTTGTCGAAGGTCACCAACTGCATCTGGATTAACGAGCAAAATGCAACAGCCGACGAGCGTCAGAAGGCACAGGGCAAGCTAAACGAATATCCTATCTATGCACAGGGCATCCTCGACCGAATTGACGCCCGCATCGTCACAGGCAACAAGAGCCAGACGGTGACCCATGGCCAGACGCTGGCCGAACTCACCATCACCGATGGCGAGCCGTTCGTCTGCACCAGCGACGTCAAGGTCAATCGCGTTATCTACAAGCGTAAGGCCACGAAGCTCTACGACGAGTGGGTACTGCCGTTTGCATTCACTCAGATTGCCGGCAACGGCACGTTCACCTACCGTGAGGTGATAAAAGAGGACAACCAGCCAAAGCCCGGACCGGTCCACACGCTGACCCTCAGCAACAGTCCGCAGCCCGTCGACTATACGTTCAACAAGCCCTGGCTGATGAACAATGGCAGCGATGGTGAGGAAAGGACCTACGTGCTGAGCAACGCCGACGGCAGCCCCATCACCATCCAGGCTACCAGCGACCATCGCGTCGCACGCTATGCGTCTGCCTTAGATGTCGGCAACTTCTTTGCCGCCTACGACACCATTCCTGCCAATATCGTCAGCAAC
Source organism: uncultured Prevotellaceae bacterium (assembly GCA_902800245.1). GTDB lineage: Bacteria > Bacteroidota > Bacteroidia > Bacteroidales > Bacteroidaceae > Prevotella. The sequence goes on along the minus strand of CADCDY010000015.1, from coordinate 1,913 downwards.
GAGCTCATGTACGCATGGAATGGCGCTCTGGGAACAGAGGGGGAATTCGTCCTTCCCGACGGCTCCACCATCATTCAGCCTAACCGCTTCTATCTGCAGTTCTACAACAGTTATTCCAAGAAGACCATCAAGTACGGGCAGACCCAGTGGGCGAAGATGGACAACGCTAAACCCGCCACGCATGCCAGTGCTCCACGACGTCTCTCTGCAGCCGTTTCCGACGGCTGGCAGCCCGTCTTCCTCGACCCGCGCGAGCCGCAGAGCATTACCGAACGTTTGCTCGACTACTACGACATCGCCTATCTGGTCGATATCAATGGCGAGGTGCTTGCCGAAAATACGGACACGCCGCTCAATGCCGTGTCGCTCGTTTATCTGCTGGCCGACGGTTACATGGAACTCCCGCCTGCACTCCCCCTGTTAGTACGTGCCAAGCGTTCCGATGCCACGCCGCTGGTGGACGAGAAAGTTGCCGCAGAGCTTGATGAGCTCCTCACGAAGATGATGGAGGAAGAGGATATCAGCGAGGACTACGACGATGACGAGGACGACTTCGACATACCGCACTACTGGTGTGCCTCGTTCGACGACCGTCTCGACATCTGGCAGCTGCCGGCTCCTGAGCGCTATGCTGATTTGGCAGAGTACGGCTGCATGCTGTTCAACGACAACTACTACGACCAGTCGTTCCTCTATGCCAAGGCCGACGACACCCGTACCACGTCACCCATGAGCTATTGCCTCACGCTGATCAATGCCAACACCTACGAGCTCCTTCCCTTGTTAGGCGATCGTGTCTTCGTAGAGTTCTTCCAGTTAGCAGATGAAGCAACCGGAATTCAAGATATTGACGCCAACGTTCAACGTTCAACGTTCAACGTTCAACGTCCAACGTTCAACCTCAACGGACAACGCGTAGATTCTAAATATAAAGGTATTATTGTTCAAAAAGGACGGAAAATATTCAAACGATGAAGAAGATATTATTCACACTGACGCTGCTCCTCAGCCTCGGCAGCACGTTATGCATTGAAAAGGCTGCGGCTCAAGACTATGTCATCCGTAACGAGAATGACTGGATAGAGTTTCGTAATGCTGTAGGACAAGCCAATGGTAATAGGGTTGATGCCCGTTTAGAGGCCGACTTCTCCACGGACAAAGGTATAGGACTTGACGAAAATACTCCCTATTGTGGTACTTTCGACGGCAATGGTCATACGATAACTGCCACTAACATTTGGCGCAATGACAGTAAGCCTTGTGCGCTTTTCTGCTATGTAAAAGATGCAACCATCAAGAACCTGCATGTGAAGGGCACCGTCACGGGCGGTATCCATTCCGCAGGACTGATTGGTAAAGTTTTAGGTTCCTCTACTGTTACTGTTAACCGTGTGTGGGTATCAACAGAGGTGAATGCATCAAGCGCGACCCATGCCGGAGGCATCATAGGTCATTCAGATTATGCACGTGTGTATATGAACGACTGTCGTTTTGATGGACAGGTTAACACAAATAATTCAAGTGGTTCTTATGCAGGTGACATCATCGGATGGTGTAACGGGGGCGGTTGGAACTTACAGCGTGTCTATGACCAAGGTAGCCTCACAGCCCAAAATATGTATTTCTGTATTGATTTCAATGGCTCTAGTGCAACAAACTGGGGAACCAATGGTAATAGCTTTACCGTTACTCATCACAACTGGAATACTGTTGATCATTACAATAAGAGCAACCAATACGAGGTGCTTAGTCTGATGAACGGCAAGAAGGCCGATTCGTGGGAGCTAGTCGACGGTAAGGCTGTGCCAAAGATAAAACCACAGGGAATTAATGGTTGGGATATTTTGTCGGAGGGAAGTTCTTCAGGCCATACCCTTTATACGGGACATTACTATGTTGATCAGAATGTGACT
>CADCDY010000014.1 GCA_902800245.1 uncultured Prevotellaceae bacterium | reverse complement strand
CTCTTACGAGAATACCATCCGTAGCATCCGCTCGTTCTTCAGCAACGGTCAGGACCTGCTGGGTGTCATCCAGAAGTATGTCGATGAGCACGACGCAATGAAGCACGAACTGGAGCAGTTCCAGGCTCAGGCTGTCGAGCGTGCAGCTCAGCGACTGGTAGAGAAGGCCCGCGAGGTGAACGGGGTGAAGGTTATTGCTACCGTGCTGCCTATGTCGCCTGCTGCTGCCAAGGATTTGGCCTTCAAGATTCGTGCAGCTGTTGAGGGCTCGCTGCTTTGCGTGATTGGTTCTCACGACAACAACAAGCCCCAGCTCTCTATCATGATGAGTGGCGATATGGTGAGCGACCACGGACTGAATGCTGGTCAGATGGTGCGCGAGGCTGCCAAGCTGATTCAGGGCGGTGGTGGCGGTCAACCCCATTTTGCCCAGGCGGGAGGTAAGAATGTCGATGGACTTGCTGCTGCCGTAGACAAGGCTATCGAGATGGCCAATCTGAAATAAGCAGAGATGATATAGGTGAAATAAGAAGGGCTTCCGAACGCGGAAGCCCTTCTTATTTCACTTCGTTACTTCAATGTGCGAATCAGGAAGCTGCTCGCCAGGTCTGTCGTGCGATAGACGTTCTGTCCGAAGCCGTGGTCGAAATACTCCTGCATCACATACTCGCTTCTAGGCCATTGCTGATGGAAACGTTCTCCGTAGGTGTAGGGTACCACGCGGTCTCCCGTTCCATGAAGGATGAGGGCAGGGCCCTGATACTTGGCTGCTGTTTCGTAGATGGGTAGCCAAAATGCAGCCTTGATATACTTGCCGCCCAAGCGCTGATTGCCCCACATCTCTACATATTCAGGCGGGTCCAGCGGATTGAACTGCTTGCCAAAGACAGAGCCTCGGATGGCATCGTCGCGCAGCACGGCAGCAGGTGCCATCAGCACCACGGCACTGATGTCTTTGTTCAGTTCGCCAGCCGTCATGGATGCTACCACGCCACCTTGCGAGTGGCCCACGAGCGCTATCTTGCTGACATAGCTCAGATCACGTACATATTCTATGACCTTCTTCGCGTCTTCTATCTCGTTGGGCACCGTCATGTCCTCAAACTTGCCCTCGCTCTCGCCATGGCCATTGAAGTCGAAACGGATGGAAGCGATGCCGTGCTTCTGCAGCGAGTCGCACACCAGCTCAAACAGCGGACCTTCTTTCCTTCCGCCAAAGCCATGACAGAACACCACCATCGGGCACTGCTCGCCATTCTTCAGCTCGGGTTTCTGGATGATGGCTGCCAGCTTGCCGTGGTCACCGTCCAGAGTAACGCGCTCTCTCACAGGCTTGAATCCTGTGGGGTGCAGTTCCTTCAGGTATTTGTCCACCTTGTATGTCAGCACGGTAGACAGCGCCACCTTGCCCTCTTTGTCGATAACCACCATCGAAGGAATCCACTTGACACCATAAGCCTTCGCAATGTCAGTCTCCTTAAACTTCTTCAGCTCTGAGACTTGTGTGTACGTGATACCGTACTGTTCGCAGGCCTTGCGCCACGCCTCCACATCGGTATCCATTGATACGCCAACGAACTGCACGTCCTGCTGACTGTATTCTTGATACATGCGTACCACCTCTGGAGCATCCTTCCTACAGTCGGGACACCACGAAGCCCAGAAGTCGAGCACTACCGTCTTGCCCTTCAGCGACGATAGCTTGAAGGTCTTGCCGTCTATCGTCTTCATCTTGAAGTCAGGGGCTATTGTTCCTGCCTTTACCAGTTCTGTCGCATACTTACTGTCGAAGTCTGGCTCTGGGCCAAACTGTGCCTTTGCGGTAGCAGCCACTGCCAGCAAGGCCAAAATAAATAGTTTCTTCATACACTTAGTTGATAAATCTTTGCAAAGTTACGGAATCATTTTTACTCTGCCAAGCTTTTGGCAAAATTTCTTTCCTGTGATGGAGTCGTCTCAGCCTGATTGGTGCTTACGCATCCCAGCATTCCAGGTCGTTTGCTATCTGTGGTAGCTGGTGCTTATGGAATATGGGGTCTTTGATGCCGCTCTTCTTCTGCTTCCAATAGTCGTTGAGCAGCCAGAATGCGTATTTCCCCAGTGCGATGATGGCTATCAGGTTGCAGATGGTGAGCAGGGCCATGAATAAATCGCCCAGGTTCCAGACTATCTCAAGGCTGGCCAAGGCTCCGAACATGACCACGACACCGCCAGAGAGCACACGATAGATGGTCAGTGCCCATCGGCTGGAGGTCATGAAACGGATATTGGCCTCGCCATAATAATAGTTGCCAATGATGGAAGAGAACGCAAAGAGGAAGATGGCAACGGCAATGAAATACGGGCCAAAGCTGCCTACTTCTGAATCCATGGCTGCCTGGGTGAGGGCGATGCCGTTCATCTCAGGCGTATTGTAGAGACCACTGATGAGAATTACGAAAGCTGTGCATGAGCAGACGAGTAGGGTGTCTGTAAACACGCCCAGCGCCTGGATGAACCCTTGCTTCACAGGGTGTGATACCGTTGCCGTAGCTGCTACGTTGGGCGCACTGCCCTCGCCTGCCTCGTTGCTGAAGAGACCACGCTTCACGCCATTCATAATCGTAGCCCCGATGGCTCCACCAACACTCTGGTCTATTCCGAAGGCGCTTGTGACAATCAGCTTGAGGATATGGGGCATCAGTTGGATGTTCATTGCGATAATCACAACTGTCAGGATGAAATAGCCGATAGCCATTAAGGGTACAAGTACAGAACTGACCCTGGCAATGCGATGGATTCCGCCAAAGACGATGGTGAGTGCCATCGCAGACAACACGATGCCTACTACTATAGGGCTCCAGCCGAAGGCTTCCTGCATGGCTCTGCAGATGGTGTTGCTCTGGATGGAGTTGTAGGACAGCCCAAAGGTGATGGTGATGAGTATGGCAAACAGATAGGCCATCCACTGGCAGTGCAGACCTTTTTGGATATAGTAGGCTGGGCCGCCAATAAAGGAGTCCTGGTGCCGCTGCTTGAATAGCTGTCCGAGGGTAGACTCGACAAATGCCGTTGCTGAGCCCAGCAAGGCTATCATCCACATCCAGAACACCGCTCCTGGACCACCGATGGTGATGGCTGTGGCCACTCCAGCTAAATTGCCTGTTCCGACACGGGTGGCTACGGAAACGGCATAAGCCTGGAACGAGGAAATGACAGGCCCATGGTCGCCTGCTCGCTTGGACTTTGAGGCAGCTGATTCCGTGAGCACACGAAACATTTCTCCTGTCATCCGGAATTGTATGCCCCGTGTCTTCCATGTAAACCACAGACCACAAACCACCAGTGCTCCTATCAAAAGGTAGCTCCAGAGCGTGTCGTTTATTAGGCTTATCACTTCGTTCATGTGCTTCTACAAAAGGGTCTTTCGTGTTGCAAAAGTAATCATTCTTTGTCAAAAAGCACTATTTCAGGTCATATAATTTAGAAAAGTTTTCAATTATGATGCAAAACAATACCATGGCAGGGCGTTATCATCATCTCGTGCTGGCTGTTCCGTGGGTGTTTACGCTTCACATACCGATAAAAGAAGGGGCGTAAAGCCTAAAAAGTGAAAAAATCGTGCAGACCACCAACAGCCTGCACGATTTCTCCCCTAACAACCAAAAGAAAACACAGAAAAAATCATAAACTTGTCACATTTTCTTGATTTTGGACTTTTTTAGCGAGCGTCCTCTTTCAGCATTTCAATAATTGCTCTATACTTAATGCTGATGAATCAGTATAAGGAGCAGATATAAAGCGTCCTTGTATATATCCCTTTTCGGCATCCATATTTTCACGGAAATCCTTGAAGTCATATAAAGAATACGCTTCCGTTGCACCTTGTTCCGACTTGTTGATAAAAACAATCTGGTCACGTCTCAGTCGTTTGACATCGATAAGGTTTGTGTTGTGAGATGTGAACAATAACTGACTGCTCTCAGAGGCATGAATCAAGTCGAGAATGAAATCAGCTAAACGAGTGTGTAATCCCATGTCAAACTCGTCCATCATGATGCTCTTCTTATTTTTTACCACATCTAATAGACGTATTAGAATCTGGAACAATTTTCTTGTACCGTTAGATTCTTCCATGTCCATGTCGAACATGATATCCTTTTGGTTACGATGGAAGGTCTTGAAGCGAAGCACGTCCACCAACTTGTATGATAGTTCCGTTTGTCCAGGCACAACCACAGGAGCCGGCATTTGCTCTTTCCTTGCTTCAATATCTGTAATATCCGTATCACATATTTCAAGTGCTTTGAGTATTACTTTCTTGTAGGCATTGAAACTATCCAATACCATTATGTCGTTCACCTTTTCGAGTCCAAGAAGGAATTGGTTCATGAAATAGCGATAAAGCTTTTGGGCAATCTCTCTGTTCATTGAACTGGCTCGGCTCAGGAACAGATTCTTTTGGCTGGTATTGATTACCACATCTGAAGGCTTGACCATCACACCAGTACCGAAACTGTAATTGCCTTCTACTTCACGCACAAAAACCTTTGCACGTCTTCCCATAGGATAATGGAACAGACTTTCGCTTATGATTCGTTCACGGGTCAACTCAAAAGCGTATTCATACTCCACATCCTCACAGACAAAATCAATAAGGAATTTGCTGGGCTTTTTCTGCCAACCATCAAATTTGAAAGGTTCAAAGTTGAATGTCACCCCTTCGTTATGAAGGTGTGACTCCAAAATCATTCTACAGCAAAATGTAATGGCTTTAAGAATGTTTGATTTACCTGAAGCATTCGGGCCAAACAACCCAACAGTTTTTAGGACAGGTACACCTTTCCACTCCATCACATTATGGCTTAACTCCCGTGCAAGAGCTGTATTGATGTTTCCTGCTCTAAAGTCGATTCTTATTCTATCTCTAATAGAAAAGAAATTCTCAAATTCGATTTTTAGTATCATTACGCACTTGATTTTGTAGAATTGCTGCAAAATTAGCGATTAAAATTGAATCTACAAAGCTTTTGGGATTATAAATAGTCTTGTTATCGTTTTTTTAACATTTATCTAACGAAACAGTAGTTCTATATGGCAAAAATCGCATGCTTGCTTTTGCGACTTTATGTAAGAAGAGAAAAAAATATCGCTTGATTTCTATGTATGGATGTCCCCATGCTCGGCTTTGCCGCTTGGATTGTCCAAGAATTTTGAGGTTGAATTCCCGAACCTGTTCCCGAACTTATTGCGGTTGTCTCCGAACTTCTCTCCGAACTTTTTATGATTTTCTCCGAACTTCTCTCCGAACCAAACACATCTTTCTCCGAACTATCATTGCCTCCATATATGAATGCGATTTCCGCGAAGAAAACCATATGGTTGTCGGTCATTTCAAAAGATATTTCAAATACACATTTTATATATAATAATAAGCATGAATACTGTCATGTATTCATCAAAAGATTGGCTTTTTAATCAAATTTTGGCTTATTTATGGAATTTTTTGAGCATATCAGCATTAGTTTCGATTAATTTTTGTAACTTTGCCGTCAAAAATCTATCATGGCAAAGTTAAATCGTATAAGAGTCGTTCTCGCAGAACGCGACCTGAACAATAAGTGGCTGTCCGACAAACTCGGCAAGGATCCTGCTACAGTGTCCAAGTGGGTCACCAATACCACCCAGCCAAGCCTTGAAGCCCTCATTGCAATAGCAAATGCGCTTGAAGTGCCTGTGCAGGAATTGGTAAGGCAAGAAGAATTCAATCAACAGAAATAAGTCGAATGATAACAAAAGACGAAATACAAGAACTGCTGCATAGCACGGAAACCTATCGAGTGGAGCGAACCACTTCAACAGGTGACATGGATATGAAGGTCACTGATGACTTGCTGAAGAAGATTGCAGCCATACGCAGCAACGGAAACATCCTGCCTATACCTGTTATGAGCGTTGACCGTTTCCAGTTCCCTGAAGGTGACTTGTTGGTTGCTGAGGTCAGTCCGTCCGACCTGCCGCCTGTGCGCTATCGTGGACGCACCTTTATTCGTATTGGTCCTCGTCGCGACATAGCAACGGAAGCAGAGGAGCGCATATTGGCAGAGCGTCGAATGTCATTCATGGCCACCTTCGACACGATGCCTTGTTTGGCAGCAAAACTCTCTGACGTGAATACGGACTTGCTGCGCACAAAGTATCTGATACCGCTATTAGGTAATGAGCTAGTGGAATCTGACACTCGTCCCATCGAGGAACAGATGGCCGCTGTGGGCATGTATGATACAGAGCACCAATGCCCAACATATGCTGCAGTCGTACTGTTTGGCTACAAGCCGCGCCGTTTCATGCCAGGTCTGTATGTGCAGTATGTGTGTTTCAAGGGTGAGGACGTCACCAGCGAGGTTGAGAACGAGATGCAGTTGGAAGGCAACTATTGCGAACTGCTGCCACGCCTGGAATCACTTTTGGAGTTGTCTGTCATCAAGAAGAAACCGGTTTTCGTTTCCATCCTTCGCGAGGAGATGGTCAGCAACTACCCCTATCAGGCTATCCGAGAACTGCTTCTCAACGCCTGTATGCACCGCGATATGCAGAGTAATACGCCACTTCGCTTTTATGAGTTTGCCAGCCATCTGGAGATTCTGAATGCCGGAGGTCTCTATGGTAATGCCCGTCCTGAGAATTTCCCCAGTGTGAATGACTACCGCAATCCGCTTATAGCCAGTGCCATGAAGACGTTGGGCTATGTCAATATGTTCAATCGAGGTGTAGGACAAGTCCAAACTGACTTGAAGGAAAATGGCAACCAACCCGCAAAGTTCAACGTTAATCTTATCACGGCATTTAAGGTTGAGGTGAAAGTCTCACAGAGTTATACCAACGAGAATGGCGGTAAAACTGGCGGTAATGTTGGCGGCGATGTGGCGCTAATTGAAATGACTGATATTCAGAAAGGTATAATAGATTTGATTAGAGCAGATGTTTCTATTTCCATCGACCAAATGGCGGCAAAACTGGCGGTAAAGAAACGCACGCTAGAGAGAGAAATCGCAAACATGAAACAGAAAGGCTATATCTCTCGAACAGGTTCCCCTCGTTCTGGTAAATGGGAGGTTATTATCCCTTACAATTGTGTTATTGAGATTGTGTAACTAAACCGAGTGGAGCGAAAGAAGTAAACAAGAATAAAAAGAAGATACATAATGATTCAAAATATGCCAAAAGCAAGTATAACGATTCCCGCTGGCGGGATGTATCAGGAGTGGAGTTGCCTGATGGATTTGGTGAAGGAAGATACAGCCAAGACATTGGAACAGTTGGCAGAACGTGTACGACTCTTGCAAAAGGAGTTGCGCCCCCCCAACGCTACAAATACCGTCATCTCATCAAAGAGCAATTCGTACTGACAAGTGGCGATGGCGTTAAGTTTGTGGTTTGCAACCAATTGGACAAGGTAAATATCCTGAATTTGCTGAGAATTGCTAAGGAACAAGGTTGGAGTTATTAAGTTATAAAGGAATAATTATTATGGCAGTAACTGAAGATAGAAAATTCACGAAAGCACAGGTTCTTGCAAAACTAACGGGTGCTATTGGTAAAACATTGGGCGAAGTTGACTGCTCGAAGCAATTTGACAGGACAATAGGCAAGCCTAAAATCACAGGAATAGCAGGTGATGTAATTGAACAGTCTGTATTTGGATACAAAAAGGACGCAAAACAAGAATGCGATATTGAAATAGACGGTGTACTGACGGAACTTAAAACAACAGGTGTTAGGATACCAAAAAGAGATTTGAAAAAAGTTCAAGGAATGGTTGGTAGTTCATACAACAACCATCTGGGAGCAAAAGAAGGTATAAGCATAACAGGCGTGACATTGAGTCCTTCGATTCAACTGGATTTCATGACATCTCACTTCTGGGAGAAGTCAGAACGCCTGTTAATTGTGTTTTATGAATACAATTCCTATAAGAGCGTTCCAGCTTCGGATTATGCAAAATTTCGAATAATTGATTATTGCTATAACACTTTCTCCGACGAAGATCGCAATAAATTGTGCAAGGATTGGGAATTAGTACGAGACTATCTCCAGCCTATATACAACAATTTTAAGGAAGAGGATGAGCGTAATGCTAAACTCGTTGGTTTTACTCATGTTTTGCGCCCTCAACTTCTATTTATTGAACTTGTTCCGAGTTTCAAAAAACTAGAATCAGGCTCTTATCAAAAACCTCGTTATAGATTAAAGAAGTCTTATGTTGATTATATAGTTAAGGGACATTTCCATAATACGCGTAAGCATTTGGAAATAAGTCTTAAGGATTCCAAGAAAAAGTACAAAGTAGTTAAAGAACAAGGACTAAGGAAACCTTTTGGCAGTTTCGCTGAATTAGATGCAAGATGTCACGCATTAAACGTATTATATAAAGGTCATACTTTAGCACAGTTGAAGGATGAGTTGGGGATAGAAACAGCTATGTCTACAAAAGATTTTACGTCAAAGTGTATTTTGAAGATGTTTGATGCTGACTGTAGTCGACTTAATAAGATATCTGAATTCGTTAAAGCTGGTATCGTATGTAAAACAATTACTATAACCCCCGATGGAAAACGGACTGAAGATATGAAGTTACAGCATATTGATTTCGACGAATGGACTCAAGAAGATATTGAATTCTCTGAATCCGAGGTGTGTCTGTATTTCTGGGAACATAGTTTTCTATGCCCTGTATTCTGTGAACGTGGAGATATGGCTCCGGCACGAAAGGGTGAGACCCCAGAACAACATAAAGAAAGAATCGCGAGAGAAGCACCCAAAACAACATTTGAAGGCTTTAAAAGATTTTTCTTTGATGAAGAGTTTATAGAAAAGGATGTTAAAAGCACATGGGATAAATCTCGAGACTTAATTCGAGAGAAAGAGCTTGTTTGGGAATTTGAGTTAGATGAATCTGGTAATAAGAAAAAGAACAAAAGTGGTTCATATAAAGGCTCACCAAATTTCCCTAAGAGTAAAGATTTCAATGTATTCTTTAGGGGAGGAAGCGATGACTCTAGTGATGAAGCTCGAATAGAGATCGTAAATGATATACACATGCTTCCTCAATTCTTCTGGTTAAAAGGCACATATATTGCTGACAAGTTAAAGACGATAGATTATTTGTAATAATGGCAAAAGATAAAATACGTGTAATAGAACTATTCGCTGGTGTGGGCGGTTTCCGCATCGGACTTGAAGGTGCGTCGGATGCATACGAAACGGTATGGAATAACCAATGGGAACCATCGACTCAGCATCAGGACGCTTCGTTAGTATATAAAGCAAGATTTGGTTCCAATGGACATTCGAACAAGGATATAAATCTTGTGCCTACAACTGACATTCCCGACCATGATTTGCTAGTGGGTGGTTTCCCTTGTCAGGACTATTCTGTGGCAGCATCGCTCAGTCGTTCTGGTGGTATTGAAGGTAAGAAGGGTGTGCTTTGGTGGCAGATTCATCGAATCCTTTTGGAGAAAGGCGACAAGCGCCCAAGGTATATTTTCTTTGAGAATGTAGACCGACTGCTCAATTCACCTGCTACCCAACGAGGTCGCGACTTTGCAATCATACTTGCATCGTTGGCAGACTTAGGCTATGTTGTTGAGTGGCGCATCATTAACGCTGCCGACTATGGTATGCCGCAGCGCAGACGCAGGACTTACATCGTGGGCTATCAGAAGGATTCCGTCGTAGCCAAGAAGATAGAGAAGATGGAAGATTGGGTGGAGTTCGATGGCGTGATGGCAAAGGCTTTTGAATTCAGACCAAAGGACAAAACGGTTTCTGAATTTGATATTGAGGGTACCATCAAGGAGGTGTCCGACGGATTTAACAAGGGCAAGAAAGAAAGTCCTTTTGGTAATGCTGGCATGATGATGGACCGCCACATTTATTCCGTTGACGCAGAACCCGTTTATGATGGACCACGTCAGACACTTGGCGGTAATCTGATTGACGAGAAACTGGTACCTGAAGACTTCTTTATTTCAGAAGAGGAACTGCCCAAATGGGAATATGAGAAAGGAGCCAAGAAGATAGAACGAGTTTCCAAGGAGGGCTATAAGTACATGTTCTCTGAGGGAGGAATGGCTTTTCCGGACAACCTCGACCAGCCTTCACGTACTATCATTACAGGCGAAGGTGGCGCATCGCCATCACGTTTCAAGCATGTGGTGAAGACAAAATCTGGCCGTTATCGTCGTTTGTTGCCTATCGAGTTGGAACGAATGAACATGTTCCCAGACAACCACACATTACACCCACAGGTGTCTGACGGCAGACGTGCTTTCTTGATGGGTAATGCTTTGGTGTGCGGTATCATTGAGCAGATTGGCAAAAGTCTCTATCAATTCATATATGATGAGGCACCTGTGTCTTCCAAACCAATCTTCACGGCTCGTGATAAAAGCCCAATGCTCGACTTGGGTTTGTTTGCTGACGAAGAGAAAATTCTCGTAGTGAACCGTCCTAAGAAGCAGTACACCCTGGATAAATCCAAGCATTTGTTGATTGGTGTCGTGAAGAAGGACAACGAGGAATACTTCCTGAAAGAAGAGCCGACAAAGATATACTATACGGGCACGTCAGGAACATTTCCTTCAACTATCGCGCTCAACAAGCTCTACTACTTCATGCCGTATATCAAAGGCAAGGGTGTTTCTGACCTCTACTTGATTCGTGTAGCTCGCTTAGGAACTAAAGCTGAAGTACACCCAGAGACCGAAGATGAACGTCCACGCTTGGTGTTCGAGCTGGAATACCTGGAGTCGTTGCCCAACAATCGATGGGTACGTCTCGACAAAGATACGAGCTTTGCATTTATGGATACGTTGTTGGGAAGAATCTTCAATGACTGACATATGCCGCTATACTCTGATACAGAGCAATAGAACAGAGATTAAAACGTTATAAAGATATATGGCTGATATAAAACAAGATACAAACAATATCCCAGAACTTCAATCTCCTTTCGATCAGTTAAGAGAGATTGATGCCGATGGCCAAGAATGGTGGAACTCACGCAAACTCGCGCGAGTAATGGGCTATGGCAAGTATTGGAACTTTGAGCGTGTCATAGCCAAGGCACAAGCATGGACTTCGCAGAAGGGCTATCATCTTAGTGAGCATTTTATGGAGATAACAGAGATGGCAGAGTTGGGCAATGCCGCTGTCAGAGAGGTGACGAGCATTCGCCTTTCACGTGCGGCCTGCATGGCTGTAGCAATGAATGCTGACCAAAAGAAAGAGATGGTGAAGGCAGCGCAGCAGTATTTCAGTGCAACCATGACTCCAGACGTTGCCGTGAGAAGCATGGAATCCTCAGTACTCATGTACAGAGGAGGACATGGGAAAGTACAGGTTCAAGTTATCTTTGATACCGATACTTTCTGGCTTTCTCAACAAAGAATGGCAGAATTGTTTGGAGTGACTCAACAGAACATTAGCTATCATCTGTCACAGATAGAAGAAAGCGGCGAGTTACATTTGTCCGATGCTTACAAAAAAATTTTGTTACCTTCGGACAAATGGTCTGGTGAGGTGATGATGTATAACCTTGATGTGGTCATCGCTGTAGGCTATCGTGTGAATAGTTATGAGGCGACTCAGTTCCGTATCTGGGCAACACAAGTTCTAAAAGAATACCTTACCAAAGGCTTTGTTTTGGATGACGAACGTCTAAAGGGAAAGAACGTATTCGGGGCAGACTACTTTGATGATTTGCTTGGCCGCATTCGAGAAATACGTATCAGCGAACGACGCTATTATCAAAAGATTACTGACATATACAGCGAGTGTAGCTCTGACTATGATAAGGATTCAGAAGTGACACAGTTGTTCTTCAAGACAGTACAAAACATGATGCATTATGCGGTAACAAAACAGACAGCTGCCGAGATTATCTATGACCGTGCGGATGCAGAACGCCCTCACATGGGATTGACTACCTGGAAGAATGCACCAGATGGAAGAGTCGTAAAGTCAGATGTAACGGTGGCAAAGAACTATCTGAGCGAGAAAGAAGTAGATTCGTTGAATAGATTGAGTAATGCCTTCATTGACATTGCGGAGCAACGTGCAGAAGATCATATTCTAATGACAATGGCTGATTGGTCTGCTCTCCTACAGCGCTATATGGATTTGAACAACCGTCCGTTACTTCCAGATGCAGGGCGTGTGACTCACGAACAGGCTGTAGAAAAGGCTTTCACAGAATATGATAAGTTCCGTGTCATTCAAGATCGCGAGATTATGAGCGATTTTGACAAACAATTGAAACTGCTGTTTGGAGATAAGAAAGATTGATAATAATAAATCCGAAGTTCCCCCATACAACTACCCATACAAGTACCCGTACAAGTTCAATCGAAATACAATCATTTTCGGATTATGTCAAAAGCAACAGTAAAGAAAATACTCACATGAGTCCATAAAATACAAATAGCGTGTAACTCGTTGAGCTACACGCTATTTCGTTGCGTTTTGTTATGTCTTTGCCTATCGGTGTCATTTAACCTCCTCGAAGTCAGCGTCCTGGATGTTGTCATCCTTCGGAGCCTGTTGCTGAGAACCGCCAGCCTGCTGGTTGTAGAAGGGACCCTGCTGTTGCTGGTCAGCACCTGGCTGAGGACCAGCCTGAGCGCCAGCACCCTGATACATCTGCTGAGAGGCAGTCTGCCATGCGGCATTGAGGGCGTTGATGGCATTGTCGATAGCGGTGACGTCACCACTCTTGTGGGCATCCTTCAACTGCTGGAGAGCCTGTTCGATAGCGGGCTTGTACTCGGCGGGAATTTTGTCGCCAATCTCGTTCAGCTGATTTTCCGTCTGGAAAATCATAGAGTCAGCCTGATTCAGCTTATCTACGCGCTCGCGCTCCTTCTTATCGTTCTCGGCATTCTGCTCAGCTTCAGCCTTCATGCGGTTGATCTCGTCCTGAGAGAGACCAGACGAAGCCTCAATGCGGATGGCCTGCTCCTTGCCAGTGGCCTTATCCTTGGCAGAAACCTTCAGGATACCATTGGCATCGATGTCGAAGGTTACCTCGATCTGAGGAATACCACGACGTGCAGGTGCGATACCTGTCAGGTTGAACTGACCGATAGACTTGTTCTGAGCAGCCATTGGGCGCTCACCCTGTAGCACGTGGATGGTCACCTCTGTCTGATTGTCAGCAGCGGTTGAGAATACCTCGCTCTTCTTGCAAGGAATGGTTGTGTTGGCCTCAATGAGCTTGGTCATCACACCACCCATCGTCTCGATACCCAGTGTCAGCGGAGTAACGTCGAGCAGTACGATGTCGCCTACGCCACCTTCCTTATTGAGGATAGCACCCTGGATACAAGCACCAACGGCTACAACCTCGTCAGGATTAACACCCTTTGAAGGCTCCTTGCCAAAGTAATTCTTCACCAGCGTCTGAACGGCAGGGATACGGCTTGAACCACCTACGAGGATGACCTCGTCGATATCGGAGGTAGAGAGGTGGGCATCAGCGACAGCCTTCTGACAGGGAGCCAGACAAGCCTGAATCAGGTCGTGAGCCAACTGCTCGAACTTAGCACGTGTCAGCGTCTTCACCAAGTGCTTGGGAACACCGCCTACAGGCATAATGTACGGCAGGTTAATCTCAGTAGAGGTGCTTGAAGACAGTTCAATCTTAGCCTTCTCGGCAGCCTCCTTCAGGCGCTGCATAGCCATCGGATCGCTCTTCAGGTCGGCACCCTCGTCGTTCTTGAACTCCTGAACGAGCCAGTCGATGATTACCTGATCGAAGTCGTCACCACCGAGGTGAGTATCACCATTGGTAGAGAGCACCTCGAACACACCACCACCAAACTCAAGGATAGAGATATCGAACGTACCACCACCGAGGTCGAACACGGCAATCTTCATATCCTTGTTGGCCTTATCCACACCGTATGCCAGAGCGGCAGCTGTAGGCTCGTTGACGATACGCTTCACGTTCAGACCTGCAATCTGACCAGCCTCCTTGGTAGCCTGACGCTGAGAGTCAGAGAAGTAAGCAGGAACGGTGATGACAGCATCTGTCACTTCCTGTCCGAGGTAGTCCTCAGCAGTCTTCTTCATCTTCTGCAGCACCATAGCGCTGATTTCCTGTGGTGTGTACTTACGTCCGTTGATGTCGACACGGGGATAACCGCCCTCGTTCACTACTGAATAAGGTACGCGAGAAATCTCTTTCTCAGTCTGCTGCCAGTTCTCTCCCATGAAACGCTTAATAGAGTATACGGTGTTCTTGGGGTTGGTGATGGCCTGACGCTTGGCAGGGTCACCGATCTTACGCTCACCATTCTCAACAAAACCAACGACAGAAGGTGTTGTACGCTTACCCTCACTGTTGGCGATTACTACTGGCTCGTTACCCTCGAATACGGCAACGCAGCTGTTGGTAGTTCCTAAGTCAATTCCAATAATCTTTCCCATAATTCTTATATTTTTTAATTAATAATTGCTTGATTTGACACTGACAAAATAGCAAAGTGCGTGCCAAAATAAAAAAAAATGAAGAATATAATGACATTTTGGCATATTTTTATTTGGTATTTTGCTCGTTTATTCGTAACTTTTCCTTCGGAGAAGTCACTCACACTCGAAAATACAAAAAAAAGCGATTTTTTTTGGTATTTTGCTCGTTTATTCGTAACTTTGTCGGCAGAATTACGATAAATGACAAAATACATCATGATGAAAAGAATGATTTTGTTGGCAGGAGTGGCGTTTGCCATGACTACCGCGAAGGCTCAGAGCAATGACTACATTGTGAAGACAAAGAACGTGAAGAAGACAGAAGTTGCCGCTGCAATCACAGCGGACAATGTTGTCGCTGAAGAGGCAGAGCCCAAGGATTTTATGGGCAAGAACTTCCGCTACTACAGTATGTGCGACTGGAAGGATGGGATGCGCTTCATGGTGATACCAGAGAAATATGACCTGCTGGTAGGCACCTTCCGCGACATGGTCACAAACAAAGAAGTGAGCAGTGGTGCCCTACGCCATCATATTATGGTTTATAAGGGCCACGAGGATATGCCAAACGGTCGCGTCCACGTCAATTTCTTCTGTGAGACGAACAATAAGAGCTACTACTATGAGTTGCCCAACGGCACGTTCGACGACTACTGCTACGGCAAGATGGGTGTCCCCACCCTCGCCTATCTGGGTGATGTCGACAAGGCCCGCGAATTGCTGATGGACCAGCCGCTGATTACACGTACCCAGTTCTTCCGCATTGATACGGATTACGATGGTGACGGCTATCAGGAAGTGAAATATCCGAAGAACAGGCTGGTGACGGTGAAGGCTATCGGTGTCGGCACGCGTTCGTTCCCCGTCAAGATTATTGTGGAGGACGAAAATGGTGACCAGTTCTATCAGAACGTGGCTATGTCGAAGACCAATTGCGGTATGCGCGACGACGAGTTTGACGTTGACAATGCAAAATTCCTGTTCGAAGGTTCGTTTGAGTTTACTGGTGCCGAGATGGAAGTATCAAAGGACATCAAGAGCTATCTGAACAAGACCATTCACAACAAGTTTGCTACCGCCATGAGCAGTAAGGGTGCCGGCAAGCAGCGTGACGTGAAGGTTCCACGCTTCACAGGTTTCATCATCGACGAAATCAATCGTGACAAGAACCGCGAGGGTTTCTACGTATTGACCCTGCGTGAGGTGGAGACACGTCGAATCTATTATAAGGATATCACTTTCAACGAGGACAATCGCGGTCCAAGAGAAGAATACTTCGGCTATCTGTTTGCTATGGGTGAAGGAACAGCCCGCAACACCACCCTCGAAACCCGTACGGCTATCCGCGAAGGTCGTGTGATTCCTGGCATGTCGATGGAAGAGGTTGAGATGGCTGTCGGTGAGGCTACCAGCAAGGTAACCACCAGCGACGGTGTGACAGAATGGATGTATCCGCGTTCGAACAGTATACTCGTTGTGCAATTCACCGAAGACGGTATCGTGAAGAAAGCCGGAGCCCGTGCCTTGGGTAGCGGTGCTGCAAATACTAAGAAGCGCAGAATGGCTGAACAGAGTGCAGGAAGTCAGCGCATGACAAGTAGCGGATTTAAAGGTAATGGTACTCCTTTGCAGTAAACCAGGCACAAGATAAATAAAGGCTGCGCTTTCCGTTGTGGATGCGCAGCCTTTACTTTATCAGGACAAGTGTTCTTACTTGGCTTCAGCCAGTTTCTCCTTAATCTTGGTCTCAAGTTCCTCGCAGAGCTCAGGATTGTCAGTCAACATGTTCTTGACGGCTTCACGGCCCTGACCAAGTTTGGTAGCGCCATACGAGAACCACGAGCCACTCTTCTTGATAATCTCGAACTCAACACCCAGGTCGACGATTTCACCAACTTTCGAGATACCCTCGCCAAAGGTAATCTCAAACTCTGCCTTACGGAAGGGAGGAGCAACCTTGTTCTTGACGACCTTTACCTTCACCTGGTTACCCAGAATGGTATCACCATCCTTGACGGATTGCGTCTTACGAATGTCCAGACGTACAGAAGCATAGAACTTCAGGGCGTTACCACCCGTTGTAGTCTCAGGACTACCAAACATAACACCAATCTTCTCGCGAAGCTGGTTGATGAAGATACAAGTGGTATTCGTCTTGGCGATGGTACCAGTGAGTTTACGCAAGGCCTGACTCATCAAACGAGCGTGCAAACCTACGGCGGAATCGCCCATATCGCCCTCAATTTCCTTTTTAGGAGTCAAAGCTGCCACAGAGTCAACGATGAGAATGTCGACAGCTGAAGAGCGAATCAGCTGGTCAGCAATTTCAAGAGCCTGTTCGCCATTGTCAGGCTGAGAGACGTACAGGTTGTCGACATCCACACCCAGATTAGCTGCATAGAAGCGATCGAAGGCGTGCTCAGCATCGATGAATGCTGCAGTACCGCCTGCCTTCTGACATTCAGCAATAGCGTGAAGGGCCAGCGTGGTCTTACCAGACGACTCAGGACCAAAAATCTCGATGATACGTCCCTTGGGATAGCCACCAACGCCCAAAGCAGCGTTCAGACCTATAGAACCAGTGGGGATGACATCAACATTCACAATTTTCTCTTCGCCCATCTTCATGATGGCGCCCTTACCGAAGTCCTTCTCAATCTTCGCCAAAGCAGCCTGTAAGGCCTTCATTTTCTGCTCTTGAGGAGTCAGCTGTTCTTTGTTTTCTTCTTTCTTTGCCATAGTATTTATTTTTATGTTATTACGTTATTTCGGAATTACGTTATTTCGCTATATCGTTATTACGGAATTTCGTTATTACGGGATTAAAGTTCCAAATCGCCGTCGTGAATTTCGTGCCAAGGCAAACCCTGCTTGTTCAACTGTTCCATGAATGGATCTGGATCGAACTCCTCGACATTGTGAACGCCAGGCTTCTTCCAAAGTCCCTTGCAGAACATCATGGCACCAATCATGGCTGGTACACCGGTGGTGTAGCTGACGCCCTGCATACCCGTCTCCTCATAGGCGGCACGGTGGCTACAGTTGTTATATACATAATAGGTATGTTCCTTGCCGTCATTGCCGATACCACGAATGCGGCAACCGATAGAAGTCTGTCCCTCGTAGTTCTCGCCCAGATCCTGTGGGTTAGGCAGTACGGCTTTCAGGAACTGCAGAGGTACAATCTTTACCTTAGCTGTGCCTGTGCCGTCAGCCAGTGGAGCCTCGTATTCTACCTCGTCAATACGGCTCATGCCAATGTTCTGGATTACCTCCAGATGTTTCAGATACTGCTGACCGAAGGTCATCCAGAAACGTGCACGCTTGATGGTGGGATAGTTGATGACCAGCGACTCAATCTCCTCGTGGTGCAACAGATAGCTGTCGCGAGGACCAATCTCAGGATAGGTCAGGTCCTTGTGAATCTCCAGCGGCTCTGTCTCAACCCACTTGCCATTCTCCCAATACAAACCCTTCTGGGTAATCTCACGGATATTGATTTCTGGGTTGAAGTTGGTGGCGAAAGCCTTGTGATGGTCGCCTGCGTTACAGTCAACGATATCCAGATACTGAATCTCCTTGAAATGATGTTTAGCCGCATAGGCGGTGTATATCGAAGTTACACCTGGGTCGAAACCACAACCAAGGATGGCTGTCAGGCCAGCCTGTTCGAAGCGTTCACGATAAGCCCACTGCCACGAGTACTCGAAGTGGGCCTCGTCCTTGGGCTCGTAGTTAGCTGTATCGAGATACGAGCATCCACAAGCCAGACAAGCATCCATAATCGTCAGGTCCTGATAAGGCAGGGCGAGATTGATGACCAATTCGGGCTTGTAATCATTGAACAATGCCTTCAGTTGCTCCACATCGTCAGCATCCACCTGAGCGGTCCTGATATCCAGTTTATAGCCAGCCTGATGGATGTCCTCTACTATCTTATCGCATTTCGCCTTTCTGCGACTTGCAATCATAAACTCCGTAAACACGTCAGCATTTTGTGCAATCTTGAATGCTGCCACCGTTGCGACGCCACCAGCGCCAATCATTAATACTCTTGACATAGTCCTATTTCGTTTTTTGTTTTCGTTATTTTCGTTATCGTAATCATTTTCGTTATTACGTTATGCCGTCATTACGACATTTTATTCAGTTCTTCCGACTTGATGCCCAGCGCCGCCATCAGCGAGTAGCCTAGTATCTCCTGACGGAAATTACCGCCCTCCATGGGTTGCATGGTCAACACAGTAATACGTTTCTCGTCGTCAGCATGACGCAGACCCTCGCGTACCTTATTATATATATGTTCAGCATCGGGAACAACAATAAGGCGTTTCACCTCCTCAGCATTCGACAGCACCTGCATAGAGTCGACGAACAGGTCGTCCATCGTCGTCAGGTCTTCCACCTTCACACAACTGATGAGGAACTCCCCCAGCCTACCCTCGAAAGCCTTACCGTCAAGTTCGGCAAAAGAGCCGGGATTGAAGTTTTCCATCCTGCCATTCTTGTATAGCAGCACCACCTGACAGGTGGCAGTTGGCTTTTGGCTGTTTGCTGTTGGCCTTAAGCCGCCATCCAACGCTACATACTCCAACCACTGAGCCATATCGGCCTGTGGAATACGGCGTCCAAGCATGCGTTCGAAGTTCACCGTCAAGTTAAACGCAACCTTGTCGACGTAATCTGCGTCGACAAGGATGACATTATCTTTCCACTTCGTTTCTTTCATGCAGCAAAGTTACGCATTTTGCTGCAAATATCCAAAGAAAAGCGAGAATAATTATTTAATCGTGTTATTGTACTACATACTTTTTGCCATTTTGTATGTAGATTCCCTTCCTTGCACTCGTCACTTGAACGCCCTGCAGACAATACAACCTTGCATTGTCCGACAGGCCGTGCTTCACCTCTTGAGGCGTAAAGCCCTCGGTACCCTGCTGGTTCTCCATACGCTGCTTCCATTTGGGATATTCGTTTTTGATGACTTTCAGTGGCTAACTCATATTCCGTATAGGTGTAAGTCTTGCCGTTTTGCTTATATGAACGACTTTTGCCGCGGGTTTTCAGCTTCTTAAAGAAAACGTCATAGTTTTCTTATCATTTTGTTTAGTAGTTTGTTCTTTTAAAAAAGGCGAGCCCATAGTGACCCGCCTTTTATAGATTTCTGCAAAGAAGTAGGATTACTTCATCACAACCTTGAGCTGTGCTCGAGCTCGCTCCCGTTCGGAAAAACTCGAGCAAGCTCAGTTTTTCTCTCACTTAATCACAACCTTTTTACCATTCTCGATGACTACACCCTTGTAGCCCTCAGCAACCTTCTGACCAGCGAGGTTGTAACGAACACCATTCTCAGAAGTAGCCTTCACGGTGTTGATGCCAGTGGAAGTACCGCCCAGTTCGAAACCATAGAAGTTCATAGAACCAACGGGATAGGTAACAGTAACTTCACCAGCCGCAACTGCAACGCTGATAATTGGATATACGCTAGTCTCTTTATCGGGATCGGAGGCATCTAATCCTTTAACTTTCACTGCTTGACTCTCTTCAACCACTGCATCATAAAGGGCTACTTCATTTTGTGTGAGAACCAAATTACGGTCCGTTGCAGAGTTAGAGCCTGTACGAGCATAAACCTTCAATGTTCCAGCAGTAGGAATCGTCAGTGTCAGGGTGTTCTTACTGGAAGACTTACCACCACTCTTCAAACGAGCTGTAAACTTCTCGTTAGCATCGGCAGTACCG
The DNA here is from genome assembly GCA_902800245.1 of uncultured Prevotellaceae bacterium. Taxonomy (GTDB): domain Bacteria; phylum Bacteroidota; class Bacteroidia; order Bacteroidales; family Bacteroidaceae; genus Prevotella. The sequence continues at coordinate 42,258 of CADCDY010000014.1, read as the reverse complement.
AAATAGGCATTGTTCTTGTCGATAGCTACCTTACCGTCTGTATCGGTGATCGTCAGTTTGAAGTCACCATTAGCAAACACCTTACCATCTAAGGTACCTGCTGAAGCGGCATCGTCTTCTGTCCATGAAATACGTTGTGCCTGTGCACTCAGTGCCATAGCGGCCACTGCGATAAGCGTAAAAATTTTTTTCATAAGCGTAATTGTTTTTTAAAGTTATCAATGTGAATTGTGTTCTTTTGTGAGCAAAGTTACTTTTGGACGGAGCCATTCTGGTTCCGTCCAAAAGTATAGCATAGATTAATACCAACGTGGATCACCAGCTTCCTTGTCCTTAATTTTCTCGTCAATGATGGTAAAGTTGGCGTTGGCTGCATCCTTGAAAGGATTAGTTGCAACATCAGTACCATCTTCATCGAAGAACTGTACCTTCTCTTCATTACCAGATGCCAGACTAAGCAGGTTCAGTGTATTGAAGTAGAAGTTGTTTTTGAACGTTGGAATAGCTGTAGAAGTCTGATTTGAGAATCCACGCTTGTTGTTGGTGTTGGCCACTACGTTGTTCGTCCAATTGATGACGTTACCGGCGAAACGGACATACAGCAGACGATAGTTGGCACCACCATTGCCTACATCGTAGAGCGTGCAGTGGTCAACCGTGATGACTGGTGAAGCCGTCACCTTGCTGGAAGCATCGTCCATACGGATGAAGTCGCGGCTTGCTGCACTGTTGTAGATAGTGCTGTTAGTCAGGTTGAACGTGTTGTAACCGCCTGAACGACTGTCAAACATGTCACCACCTGAACATACAATGTCGTGGATGAGACACTTGTCGATGGTGATGTCGTCGATGACAGCAGCCACATTGATGTAGAAGAAGCCCTTGGTGTAGTTCTTGATTTCTGCATCGTGGACGTAGAGCCTGCCATAGTTGCCTTCATCCTTATAGTTGAATGCCTGGTCGCCAGAACCGCCCTCACCGTCGAGAGTGATATTGGCAAATTCGAGGCTTGCACCACCGAAGATCTGGAAGTAGATACCCTTGATAGTTGCACCGTTGTTGGTATTCAGTACAAGGTCCTTCTCAATCTTGAGAGACTTAACAGCCTCTTCCTTACCCAATGCAGCAGCATCGGTGAAGTCGTAGACAGCATTCTCAGTCAGCATAAGCACCTCACCAGGCTCTGCAGCGTCGATAGCAGACAGCAGTTCAGCAGCTGATGCAACAGGCGTATAGTTAGGCAGAGTCTGTACCTGAATCTTACCACGCTGCTTATCACCATTATAGATATAGAAGGTATAAGTGCTCTCAACCTTCAGGTCGGTGATGGTAGCAACACCTTCTGCAATCTCGCTGGCAGAAAGCTGATGGGTCTGAATGACTTCACCGCTCTTCTGGACATCGATTCTGGTAACATTGGTGCCAGCAGGCCATCTGAGGGTTACAGAAGTCTTGGAGATGTCTGCCGTAGGAACTTCGTAGAAAATCTGCTCTGTTCCAGTCTCAAAGGTTGTACCGGCCCATTTTGACTCCATGTTCTTACCCACAGCCTTGACGCGCACAGAATAGGTGGTTTCACCTTCCAGCGTACCAGCAGGGAGTATCCATGTCCATTCCGTTCTGCTTGGAACAGCTTCTCCCTTAGAATTGACAGTGAAAGTCAACGGAGTACCAGAGAACTGCATTTCCGGATCGTCAGCATATATCTCAACCAGAACTTTCTCTGCAGCTGAAATGGAGAACCAAGTGAGTTTAACACCTGTGGTATTCTGAATCTTGGCTTCCAGCTCTGTGGGGCTGAACAGACGGTTGAACTCCACACTTGTGATGGGCTCGTCCGGGTCGGAGCAAGCGGTCATCCCTACGAAGGAGAGACCGATTGCCAAAACCATTGAAATCTTATTAAATATCTTATTCATGATTCTTTCATTTTAATTTGGTTAGTTATTCGCCGTAACCATAGTCGTTCACAAGTGTGCCATTGCTATTGGAGATGAAGGTTCTCCAGATAGGCCAGAACATCTTACTATTGGGGTCGTTGATATAGAGATTGTTGATCATGTTGTTGATCTTCTTGTCGTTGTCAGATGCAGCATCTCCAGTCAGGCAGAACATGCGCGAATTGTTGGCAAAGGCAGCCTTGCCCTCATCATCGGTCTGTCCCTTCTCAAGACCATAGATGGTATATCCGTCAGCGTCAGTTGACTCTGCTCCCAGTCCGTCATTGTAGTAAATCTTCTCGGGATAGTCAGCATATTCACCAGTACGGCTGGCCAGAGCCTTCATCTTCTCCTTTGTCTCAGCGAGCTTGCTGCTCAGCTTACCCCAGCGGATCAAGTCAGTCTTACGGATAGCTTCACCGGCAAATTCAAACTTACGCTCGTTCTCGATGAGTAACTGGAAGGCCTCAGGCGAAGAGGCAGAAGCAATCAGTGTACCAACCTTGGCGGCAGGATAAGCACGGCTAATCACTGGGCGCAGATACTGTGCGGCATTTGACGGGCCACTGATTTGGTTCTCAGCCTCGGCAGCCATCATGTAGATGTCGGCCATACGCATTACCTGCCAGTTGATACCATCGTCGTTGGTAGAAGTCACGATGCGCTTCATCCATTCATAGCGGAGCTTACCGAATGACCAGCCACCACCGGAGGTGTTGCTGACAACCTTCACGCCACCAGACCACTGATAGGGAATACAGGTGATGTTTCTACGGATGTCCTGCGGGTCGTAGTCGTACCAGAGTGTAGGTGTAGGACCGTTGACACCACCTTTGGCCTGCTTGGTCCACTGGTCAACATCCTTGTGCTTGACACCCCATGTGAAGATTACACGTCCACGTCCTTCAGAGAATGGAATTTCAAAGAGAGACTCATTACCAGCAGTCACATCCTCCTGACAGAGTGCACGGAAGTTAGCCTCGAAGGTACCTAACGTGTTGTGACCAGCATTGATGACGCTGACGCACTCGTCGCGGGCAATCTGATACATCTGCTGACGCTCTGCAGCATCAGCCAGATTGTAGCGCAGTTCAGAACCGGTGTGGTCGCCTTCAGCTTTAGGCCACTGCGAGTAGCCGGCCAGGAACAGTGCCACGCGGGCACGAAGACCCTTGGCAAAGCTCTTGCTGACGCGCTCCACAGTCTTGGTATAGCTGTTCTCGTTGGGCCATCCCAGATAGTCTTCAGCCTTCAACAGATCTTCCATGACCTTCTTCAGGACGGTAACGCGATCAGACTTCGGCACATAGAGGGTCTCAGACGTGATAGGCTTGAAGCGGTAGGGAACATCGCCCCAGGCTTTCACCAGATCAAAGTAAATCATTCCGCGCAGGGTCAGCAACTCACCATAGAGCTGACGCATGTTGGTGTTAGACTCATTGTCAAGACCAGCGTAAATTTCCATTGACTCGATAGCCTTGTTGGCACGCTCAATAGCCTCGTACAGCTTTGCCCATGCATTATTGTCAGTATTCATGTATGTATTGTCAACATGTGCCGAATAGGTCACTAAAGAAGCCTCCTTGTCAGTGGAGGGGTCTCCCACACCACCATAGTTGTTGAATATTTCAGCATCGGTGTTAAGACCGTAATAGGGGATGAAGCGACCGCGGTATGAGTTTGTCTCACCGAACGACTGGTGAAGACCCATGACAGCAGCGTCTGCCAGCACCTCGGTAGAGAAGATGACATCTTCGCTCATTGCCGACTTGTTGGGAGCGTCCAACGGATCACTGCAGGATGCCAGAGTGAGGCCTACAGCAGCAATTCCTAAAATAAATTTATATTTGTTCATAGTTATATCTTTGTTTACGTATTAGAAATTCACGTTGAGACCGATGACGAACTGACGGCTTTTGGGATAGGCAGAGTGGTCTACGCCAGGAGTCAGGTTAGTTCTGCGTACAGAAGAAACCTCAGGATCTGAACCACTGTAGTTGGTAATGCAGAACACATTGTAGCAGGTAGCATAGACGCGCAGTGAATTGAGATAAATCTTCTTAATCAGCGACTTCGGCAGTGAGTAGCCGAGTGTCAGCGTTGACATGCGGAGGAATGAAGCCTTCTCCACACCGTAGTCAGTCAGGATGTACTTAGTAGTATAAGGTGTCCACATGCTGGTGTTGGCATTCAGGTTTGCCAATTCTTCAGCTCTGGTGAAGTCCAGATACTCACCATCTGCATTGATGTAGGTCCAGCGCTTGCCGGCAGCCATCTCGTCAATCAGGTTCCAGTAGACGTTAGCCTTACCGGTCTGAGTGAACTGCAGCTTGTTTGCATTGTAGACGTCGTTGCCGATGCTCCAGTTGAAGTTGGCAGCCAGGTCGAAGCCATAGGCACGTGCATTGATGTTAAAACCACCGATGCACTGCGGGTTAGTGTCGCCAATAATCTGACGGTCATCAGTGGTAATGCGACCATCACCATTGGTATCTGCAATCTTCATCATACCAGGCATTACGGAAGAGCCAAGAATACTATTTGCACCATTTCCATCCTCCTTCGGGTCATTTTTCAGCACCCACTTGCCAGCAGCCTGAGAAGCTGCGATGTCGAAGTCGCTAACCTCATATCGGCCGTCACTGACGTAGCCGTAAATCTGTCCGATAGGCTCACCCACTCTGATGATGTAGTCGCGGTCGATTTCGGTAGAAGCCCAACCGGTAGAGATGTTGTCGATAGACTCCAATGAACCCAGGTCAAGTACCTTGTTACGGTTGAACGATACGTTTGCACCGATGCTCAAACCATAGTCTTTCTTGTCAAGTACATTCCATGTTACAGTAGCCTCGAAACCGGTGTTACGTGTCTCACCGATGTTACGGTACTGAGTGGTATAACCAGTTCCTGCAACAGGGAAGGCTAGCAGCAGGTCTTTCGTGTTGTTCCAGTAGAACTCGAACGAACCGTTCAACTTACCACCAAACATGACATAATCCAAACCGATGTTACGAGTGATAGTAGTCTCCCACTTCAGGTCGGGGTTGCTCATGGTCTTTGACGGAGCCCAGTAGCTTGAATAGCCATTGATCCACGATGTGACCATAGCCTCATACTGCTGTGACAGTGATACACCCGATGGGATGTTGTTGTTACCAGCCGTACCGTAGCTTAAACGCAGCTTCAAGTCGTCAAGCCACTTCTCTGTACCCTTCATGAAAGGCTCAGAAGAGATACGCCAGGCCAGAGCTGCCGAGGGGAAGTAACCCCAGCGGTTACCATCAGTGAACTTCGAGCTACCATCGGCACGGAATGTCACGCTCAACAGATACTTACTGTCGAAGTCGTAGTTGACACGACCGAACCACGACAGCAGCTTGTCGTCGGGATAGAAGAAGTCAGTGATTTCATACGGATCACCCTGTGTGGTCAGGTCCCAGCAGTCCTGTGCTGAGAACGAGAGGGGGAATCCGTGTGCCGTGTTGGTGAGAAGCTCATTCTTCTGAAGCACATACTCCTGACCCACCAGGGCATTCAAGTGGTGCTGGCTGTCCTTGCCAAACAGCTCCTTGAAGTCGTAGTTCAAGGTGTTGGTATTGCGGATTTTCGAACGGTTCTGCTTGGTCAGCGTGATAGCGGGCAGACCTTGGTTGTCACCCTTAGGCACGTTCTGGATGTAGTAAGTCGAGGGACCATAGTACAGCTGGTTGTCGGCACGGTAGTAATCGTAACCAATCTCAGACTTGAACTTCAGGTTCTTATAGAATTCCCAAGTGAAAGAACCGCCTAAGTTCAGCTGTACGCGCTCCTGATGCTTGTCGTTGTCCCTGATAGAGGTCAGTGGGCTGATGTAGTTGTTGCCGGCATCGGTATCCTCGTCGTCACCGGTAAGACCTGCAACGGGGAATGGCGCATACTGAACGGCCAGACGCAGACGTTTGTCGGTGTTGTACGAACTGGACTGCTCGTTGGCACCGCCACCATCGATGGTGGTACGCGAGAAACGGGTGGTGAAGTCCAACGAAACCTTCTTGTGAGGCTTATGGTTCAACTTCAATGACAGGTTGTCACGCTTAAAGCTTGACATCTGCATGATGGCCTTGTCATCAACGTGGGCATAGCTGAAGGCATACTTCATCACGTCCGAACCGCCAGTGATGCTCAAGTTGTGGTTGAACGTATGGCCAATGCGACCGTAGGCCTGATCCTGCCAGTCATTGGTAGGAATGTTGTCATACATGTCGAGGTCTTCAAAGTTACCGAAATACTGACTGTATTTCTCAGGAGTATTCTTGATCTGCCACAATTCATACTGCCAAGAAGCAAAGTCACGGGCACTGAGCACATCGTACTTCTTTGCCATTTTCTTCCAGCTGTAGTAAACGTTATAGCTGACATTTGTCTTGCCTTCCTTGCCTCCCTTGGTGGTCACAAGGATAACACCGTTAGCACCACGGCTACCGTAGATAGCTGTCGACGAAGCATCCTTCAACACGGTGATGTCCTCGATGTCAGAGGGAGCGATGTCGCTGATGCTCTCAACGGGGAAACCGTCGACAATGTACAGCGGCTCGTTCGACTGGGTGATAGAACCACCACCACGAACACGGATGGTCACGTCGGCATCAGGTGAACCTTCAGTGGTTGTTACCTGCACACCGGCCATCTTACCCGTCAGTGCCTCGGAAGCGTTAGCAACAGGAACTGCAACGATAGCGTCTGCACCAACAGTGGCTACAGAACCAGTGATGTCTTTCTTCTTTACAGATCCATAACCGATGACCACCAGCTCTTCGAGCGTTGTGTTGTCATCCTTCATAACGATTTTCAGGTTAGCGCCAGTAGCTGTAACCTCCTGCGTGACCATTCCAATGTAGGAAATCACGATGGTCTTCGAACTTTGGAGCTTCAAGGTGAAGTTACCGTCGAAGTCGGTGACTGCTGCATTTTTGGCATTACCTTTCTCAACTACGGTTGCGCCGATAACGGGTTCACCCGTCGCGTCCGTAACCGTACCCTTAGCGGTTGTCTGAGCCATAGCCTGACCACACACTAAGAGCAGACACAATAAAAGTGTCGTTCGGAAAATACTCTTAATCTTAACAGACATAATTAGTAGTTTAAAAATTAATAAAAATATTATCTGGGTGCAAAGATACGAAAAAAAAAATTAATACACCAACTTTTCGTTAATAAATGTGAGTAAACGTTTACGTGTATAAAGCACAATAAAAACTGGATCCACCACACGATGAACCCAGTTTTCATGAGCTAGCTCAGTTCTTCTCTCACTTAATCACGACCCTTTTACCATTTATTATATATAGGCCCTTTGTAGGCTGAACCATACGCTGACCGGCGAGGTTGTAATAATTGTCAATTGTCAATTGTGAATTGTCAATTGTCTCAATGCCAGTGGCTTCCCCGCCTATAGAAAGCAGCGGAGCAGAAATCTCTTCGTTAAACTCCAGATACGCGTTACCATAAGGAACCGTAGCAGCCGTAGCGTTAATCTTCTTGAACACAGCCGTAGCGCCATCAGCACTCAGCACGTAGCGCGTCACGCCGTTACCTGCATCAACGGCAGCACCCGTACCAACCACGAGCTTGTTGTCAGAAACATTGGCCGAACTGTTGGCAGCAAAAGGAATCTCAGCAGTAGTACCCTCCAGCAACAACGGTGTGTTGGCAGGAACGACACCCGTCATCTCAGTCGTAGTGACAGCCGTTCCCTCATAACCGGTAACGATGTAAGCCTTCAAGTCAGTAACACCGGTGAAGTCGAGAGGAACGTCTGTATAAAACGTAGCCCAACCTATAGCACCTATTTCTGCTGTAATCGAAGTCTCGTCACCGAAGAAGCCGACGAGCGATGACTTGTAGTTGTCGAGCATGCTGCCCAAAGTGGAGTCGTAAGCAGAATCGGTATCGTCGTTACCCACATTATCTGGGAAGGTATAGGTAAAGTCGCCATGATTCAGACGGCCTGCACCGTAGTAACCCGTCACGAGGGCAGGAACATCGGCAGCATCAACAGGGTTATAAGTGTACATGACCGAGGCTTCAGTATCGAAATTGTCGTAGTCCGTGCCTCCCTGCCTGGTCACTTCCGTCTGAGGCACCTTTTCGTCGCGCGTGGCTGTCTCATAGGCATCGTAACCCGTAGAAGCAGGATTTTTCTGGGTGTAATACGAGAAGTGGGGAGCGGTTTTGTCGAAATAGTTGCCATAGGCCTTGATCATACCACCGTCCTCACCGGAGAAAGTTCCGCTACCCAAGGCGTCAGTACCCTGCTTAGATGAGAGGATGGGCTTCTTGGTCTTCAGGAAGTAGTTGCTCTCGACAAATACGCTGGAGCCTGAGGTAGCTCCGACGCCATACTTGGCACAGTTGTCGAAATAGTTGTTCCACACGTGGACACTCATGGTGCGAACACGAGGATGGCGTGAGTCACTGTGGTCGAACCAGTTGTGGTCATACGATATGAAGTTGGGACCACTCTCCGACTTCATGCCGAACATATTCGACTTACCAGTATCCCAGTAGCGATTGTAGCTCACGGTGACATACTTCGAGTCGCTCTTCACGTCGGTAGCACCGTCGCCCTTGGCATGGTCGCCGCTGCCGTGCTTTCCATAGAACTGATCAGTATGGTGAATCCAGATGTTGCTGTTGTCGGTATCCAGCGAGATGCAGTCATCCATGCAACGCATGATGGCGAAGTTGCGGAACTCCACACCCTTGCAATTACGTACCAAGAAGCCGAAGCCGCGAACAGTAGCATCGTCGCCAATGCCCTCGAAGGTCATGTTCATTGGACTATCAGCTTTCTTACCTTTTACCTGCAAGCCCTCTTCCGAGCTGCTGATTTTGTCGAGGTCGTCTTTGGTAATCAGTCCGATAAAGCGGAAGGCAACAGGCGTGGTGTCGTAACCCTTCTGATAGGCATCGATAATGGTCTGAATGCCTGTACAGGTGGTGATATTGGTAGCCTTGGAGCCCGTCTTGACGGTGGTGGTAATGGTCTTCGCCGTATTCTTCGTTACATAGAACACCTTGGCATCAGCCTTCAACGTACCGTCGCTATTGTAGGCACCAGGAGCATAGCCATTCATAAAGGCAAAGCCCTCGCGACTATAGTTACGCACTTCCAGTTCGGAGGTCATAGTTTCCTGCGAAGCAATTTCCGCACCTCCAGGACTCACGGGTACAATCTTTAACGTATACATGCCCGCCTGCAAGCCTACCACATCGGCACGTCCGTAGGTACCGTAGTTGCGCACCAGTTCGGCGTCAATCTTGGTAAAGTCAGCGTACTGTCCACCTTTTACATAGACGTTATAGGTCTTGGCATAGTTCACCGGCGAGAACTTCACGTAGGCCGATTCCAACCATCCTCGAGCCTCGATGATCTCAACACCGGCACGTGCAAACAACGTCAGACAAGAAAACACTCCTAATAATAAAATCTTTTTCATTTTTTAATTTAGTAGATTAGTTTTTCGTAATTTCAGGGTGCAAAGTTAAGACAAAAGAAGAGAAACCATAGCACTTTCCACCCAAAAAACAACGTAAACGATTGTTAAATTGTGAAATTACACTTTATCAAACGTTTACGTGGAAAATGTTCGAAGATTCCCTTGGAACTCGCGATTTTCTTCTTACCTTTGCCGCACAATTGCAACGAACAAACTTTTTAATTACTAACATTAATTTATAAACAAATGAAAAAAGTATTTACTCTTTTGACGCTTGCGCTGATGTCGATAGGCTCGGCGTGGGCAGATGATGTGTTGTGTACGGCGCAAGTTCCTGCTGGTCAAGGTACTGACGTAAGTTCCTTTAGCAATACCGATGGAATCACAGAAGGACAGACAGGGTGTACCTTAAAATGGTCTGGATTGCAAGCCGGTCCTAAGGTAACTATAGGATCTGTTGATTACTACAAAATGGGTAGTGCTAATGCATACGTTCAGCTTGTGCTCACTTCTGGTAAATTCGTAGCTGGCGATGTTGTTACAGCAACCGTCACTTCAAATGGCGACAATAAGTCAGTTATACTTTCCTTGAAATCCGATGGCGGAAATAAGTTCTCTACTACAAAAGTAAGTCAAGGATCTACTACCGATATCACTTGTACCCTAAAAGCTGAAGATATTGAGGATGATGGTTCTATTAAAATTTTCCGTGGAGGTAACACCAGTGTTCGCGTTGCAATTTTCTCTGTTTCCGGAACTCGTAGTTCTGTAACGTATACTGTGACTTTCAATGCAGGCTCTTATGGAACATGCGGAACTGCATCTCTGACAGAGGCTAGTGCTATGGCAGGTGTGAAACTTCCATCCGTTACTCCTAATTCCGGTTATGCCTTTTTGGGATGGTTTGATGCTGCATCAGGGGGCAACAATGTTGGTAATGCTGGAGATGAATACCATCCCACTTCTAACATCACGCTTTATGCTCAGTATGCACCTATAAGTCCTAACAACACCTATTATCTTGCTGATGATGATGAAATAGCTGCTAACACGAAACTGTACTTCAAAGACATCACGATGAAATATGATTCATCTCTCGACTTAATCGCTGTGGATGATGTCGAGCTCAACGGAGACCACATGCTAAAACGTTTGAACGAAAATTATGTAGCAACCGTTACTAGCCCATCAGAAAATGGTTGGGGCGTTAAATTCACAGCTACAGAGAATGGATGCCTCTCCGTCGGTTTGATTGTAAATAGTGGTAAGACATTCTCCATCACTAACGCCACTTCGTTTAATTATATTGACAAAGACGGTAACACTGCTACTATCTTAGGAAACAGCTGGTCACCTACTGAGAAGTTCTTTGGCATCGTTTCCATCAATGTTACTGCAGAAACAGAATATAGATTCAGTGTTGCAGGATCTAAAATGTCTTTCTATGGCTTTGAGTTTACGCCAAATGCAACACCTGTTAACATTGGTCAGTACGAGTGGGCTACGCTGGTATCTGCAAGCGACCTTGACTTCACGGGTTCTGCCGTTCAGGCTTATATCGTAACCGGTCACAGTGGCAGTGCTATCACAACAACTCAAGTAAATAAGGTTGCTGCTGGTACTCCTATCCTGCTGAATGCTGCAGAGGGCTCTTACGCTATTCCTTCATTCACAGGTGATGCTGATGCTACAACAGGCAATCTGCTCGTGGCTGGTCCCAATGATGGTACTGCTGTCAACGCTGAAGATGGCAAGACGAAGTACGTGCTGAGTGCTAATGGTAGCACTGCTGTATTCAAGAAGATTAATGCTACAGCTGCTGCGGTTGCCCCTGACAAGGCATACCTGGAATTTGCTGAGGTCATTTCTGCCCCGATGCTTTCTATTGGTAGTGAGACCACTGGCATTAAGGCAATTGATAATTCACAATTGACAATTGACAATGTCTACGACCTGCAAGGCCGCCGCGTGGCTCAACCTACGAAGAGCTTGCTCGAGTTCTTCCGAGCGGAAACGAGCTCGAGCGAAGCTCAAAGTAATTATTAAATAAATTGAGGAGAACATAAGTTATGAAGAAAACATATTTAAAGCCAGAAATGGAAATCGTTAAGATTAATGTGAACCAGCAGATTCTTGCTGGTAGTGCCCCCACCCTTGGTGATGACTTCACCGACGGCGATCCCGTACTCGCACCAAGCGACGAGGACATCATCTTCGGAAACAGCGGTTTTTTATTTGATTTTTAAATAACGCATTATAAAACAAACCGGGTCCACCAAACGATGGACCCGATTTTTTGTTTACTCACCGGACTTGAAACCGACAAATTAAAAATAATTCTCAAGAAAAATGCAAAACACTATTCATCCATTCATTATTTAAGATAAATTACTAATTATCAGAGAATTACAGAATGAATAGTGGCTATGAATAGTGCTTTGACTATTCATTATTTCGTGGTTTTAGCCGAAATTCTACTGCTTTTGCGTCATTCAGCAAAGGTGTTTCTCATTTGTAATAACGCCGGAAACACTTTGTCACAAAGGCGGTGACACTTTGTTACGACGGCAGTTACAAAGTGTTACGATAATTTTTGTTATTGCGTAACTTACTATAATTCAAGCATTAAGCAACTTTTCAAACCGCAAAAGATGGTGTTTAGACGTAAAGAATGAATAGTCAATGAATAGTTAAACCCTACTATTCATTAGGTAACTATCTATAAATAAGCTAATTAGCTATTATAATGAATAGATGAATAGTGTTTACAAACATTCGCATGAATGAATTTTTAGTGTCTGCGCAACGTACCTCCTCCACAGTTGCTCAACACCCTCACCGCCGAAATCTACCGAAACTCAGTCGGAGAGGCCTCGGAGGAACCCCAGAGCAACCTCGGGGCAACATACAACAAAAAACGGTCAAGTATGTCTCAGATCACAACTTTCTGGAGACCGTGTTTTTATATATTGTGAAATTACACTTTATCAAACGTTTACGTGGAGATTGTGTAGGAAAACGTATGGGCTTTTCATTATTTCTTCTTACCTTTGCCGCATCATTGCAAAGAACAAACTTTTAATTACTAACATTAATTTATAAACAAATGAAAAAAGTATTTACTCTTTTAACTAAGACACTCCTCGTGGCAGTATGCCTACTGGGAGGAGCAAGTTCTGCATGGGCGGATGACTATACTCTAGGTTCATCTAAATTTAATGATGCCAAAAAAATTGCAACAGTTAATGACTTAGATTTTACATTCGACAATGCTCATGGCGGTAGTGGTCAAACAGGCTACGGTGAGTATATCAAGTTTTCCAAGGGTAAAACTTACACAATCACGTTGCCAGAAGGTTTTAGTCTCACAAATATTAATATAAAAGGTTATACGAACAGCGATGGCAAAACTGATGGAGAAATAACAAGTGTCGGTGGAAATGCTCAGACGGGAAAGACATTTCCTGCGAGGAATAATGCAAGTCTTGCATCCGAGGCTGCTATAACCACGGGATATAATTTCGCTATTTCACAAACAGGTGGCTCAGTAGCTATTACGACAGCTAATACGAACCAGATTTGTGTACTGATTACTATTACAGGTACAGCAGCCGCACCAGAAGCTGTTGATCCTGTGTTTTCTCTGTCTAGTCCTATTAGTCTTTCAGGTGAGGGCCAAATTAAGGTTGGCACAAAAGATGATTTGGATGGCATAACACTGAGCAGTATTACATATACTAAATCAGGTGTGGTTACAGTTGATGAAGATGGCGTTGTAACTCCTGTTGCTACAGGTACAACTACAATTAACTTTAATTCCAGTGCGGTAACTGATAAATACAATGCAAGTGAAGGCAATTCTCTGACTGTTACTGTAATTGATCCTATTGCAGTATTTGATGCATCTGCTGCGAATGCAGAATTTGTGTTGACTCAGGCAAATATTAAGGCATCTGAAAATGAATTTGTGTCTGCTGCAACGGAGAATTGGGCTGATAGGACAATGCCTGCTCCTTATCCAAGTACCAGCTATTATAATCTTAGTAGTACATCAAGATATATAACATTCAAAGCAAGCGGAGCATCAACCTTCCAGATAATTATTCAGAATGGTAGTGGCTCTGCTGATAGAAAGTATACTGTAAAAATAGGTGAAGGTGAGGGCGTAGATATAACAGCAGCAAAAAATTCAGTTACAAGTTCTCCTGTATTCGCTACAGGAACAACTGGTGAGGTGACAATAAAAATTATCGGTACCAGCGATGGTTCTCTTTATCCAGCAGCTATTAAATTCAATCCAACTGTTTCTGTCACCCCCGCAAAGACTTATACCACTCTGACGAGTGCCTATGCTCTTGACTTCACTAGCGTTAGCAGTGATTTGAAAGCGTATATTGCTACAGAAGTATCTGGCGGTAGCGTGCAGATGACACAGGTGAACAAGGTGCCTGCAAACACTGGTTTGGTGCTGAAGGCCACAACACCAGGCTCTGCTGTCAACGTTCCAGTATTCGATGGTATAAGTCCTGACCCTGTATCTGGCAACAAGATGGTTGGTTCTGCTACTGAAACAACTGCTGTAGCAGAAAATGAAGGCTATATCCTGAAAGATGGTGTCTTCTATCCTGCAAGTGAAGGTACTTTGGCAGCAGGTAAGGCTTATCTGCAAATTGCTGTTTCTGCTCCTGTCCTGAGCCTTGGCTTCGATGGTGAGGGCACAACTGGCATCAATGCGGTTAATGGTGAAGGGTTCACGGTTAATGGTGAGTTCTACAACCTGAACGGTCAGCGTGTGGCTGAGCTTGCTCGAGTTCTTCCGAGCGGAAACGAGCTCGAGCGAAGCTCAAAGTAATTATTAAATAAATTGAGGAGAACATAAGTTATGAAGAAAACATATATAAATCCAAAGATGGAAATCGTTGAGATAAAGGTTCAGCAGTTTTTGGCAGCCAGCTTGCCTACAGGCTCTGACTCAGTAGATCCTGCTTTGTCTGATGCCCCATATTTCATTTTTGATGATGAAGAATGATAAATCCGTTTAAGTAACGATAAACACTCAAGGGGTCGGTTCTCGAGATCGGAAATGATCAACAGAGCCGACCCTTTATGACAATAAGATTATCATTATTTAAAAACCAAATAATATGAAAAGTATGAATCAAATCAAAAATCTAATCAGGCCCCTACTCCTGCTTTTAATGCTTCTGGCCGGGGCAAGTCTTTCATGGGCACAGGCCTACACCGATGAGGACCTGAGCGTAACATGGAGTATGGCTGACGGTGCTACGAGCACAGCGGCGGCAGTCCCCTCAGCCGCCATTATGTCAACATCTTGGTCGTATGGCAGTGACCTGACAATTGATGGAACTGCAACAGGAACGTATTTCGGTAACGTTTCAACCCAGTTCACACGTGTTGGTACTGACAAACTTTCTAATGATCGTAGCAAGCTTAACAATAGCTATATTGAGTTTAAGTTCAAACCATCTGCTGGTCTGACAGTTACACCAACTGCACTTAGCTTTGATATCGTGAAAGTTGGCACTGGCGACCCAAATATCTGGGTAGAGTGCATACAAGGTTCTACAACTACATCTATTGCAGAGAATGTTGCAATTAGAAGAAACAATGCAGAAACACCAAGCGAGCACCAGTCATTCGACCTGACAGCAATACCTGCTATTACCGCTACTACAGACGAAATGGCTGTCAGAATCTACATAGGCAAGTTGGCAAACAACAAACAAGTTGCCCTTGCCAATGTTGTTGTTTCAGGCAAGGTGGATGGCACCATCCAGACCTACACCACAGTTTACAACATTGCAGCCTCTTTGGCTTCGAACTTCGAGGGCAATAAGGGCACATTGGCTGCTACGACAGCCGATGCCGCTGCCAATGCCCCAGAACTGGAGGTTGATGCCACTAACGGCAAACTGGGTGTCAACAACAGTAGCTGGGCACAGATTAACGAAGGAACTATCTTGACGCTCCCCGGTGTTCCTGCTGGGGCAACCATCACATTTGCCCTTTATAACTCAACGGCCCTGACCATCAAGGGCGTAGCCTACACCAACGGACAGACGTATACTGCCACCAAGGACGAAAACATCACAATGACCTGTACGACTAGTGGCTATATCCAGAGTATCACCGTCGAGGGAACACCATTCGTCACCATTGAATCCAGCTATAGCAACACCTGGCAGTTTGGCAAGAGCAATGGTGCTCCGGAGTTTGCACTTCAACTGAGTGCAGAATATATTTATACGGTAAACGAACACTCGCTGACTATCAATACCGATGCGGGCAAGCTGAACAACGCCTCTCGTTCAGACCAGTGGGCCCAGTGTAACGACGGCACATTGTTCAAGGTGCCTGTCTATGAGGGCTCCAAACTGTCGTGGGGCCGATATAACACTGGCGAAAATGCTGGTTTCACCATCGACGAAGCTTTGTATAACACTTACTATGTAGCCACTGCCGATGGCACTGTGAACATGTCTGCCTCGGGCATAGACTACCTTAGCAACATCACTATTGCCCCAGAGTCGGTATATGAGATATCTGGTACCATCACTGGCGGTGATGTTAACGGTGCAAAAATTCAGTTTACCGCAGCCGGCAACGGTCAGGTTTATGAGGCTACCATCACCGAAGGTGCATACTCGATGAAAGTTCCTGCAGACAATTACACACTTTCGCTGGGTGGCGGTGTGGCATACGTTGTCAGCACGCCAACATCTACTATCGTTAGCGATAATGCCACTATAGACGTGACTATTACTGCCGCAACAGCACAGACTGTTACGGGTGGCATCGTTAATGCACCTGCAGAGGACTTCACGCTGACATTCACAGGTGCAAGCCATATAGAGACCGTGAACTGTGCTGCTGGCGCAACATCGTTCACAAAAGACCTGGATCCTGACACCTACGTCATCAGCTCGTCTGTTGGCACATTGTCAACGCTGTCGCAGGAGAGCTTCACAGTGGTAAGCAGTGCCGTGACGCACAACATCTACTTCCCAGAGGCTGCTTCACCTGCTGCCACACAGCAGAACATCACGGTAGACAATACAATCGTGACAGAGACTGCCAACAACTACAAGTCTGTTTCTAATGCTCTTGCAGCCGCTAAGGCCGGAAACATCTCGAATCCCGTCATCACATTGACCAGCGGACAAACGTATCGCGAGCAGGTAATAGTTGACCAGGCCAACGTAACGCTGAAGACCAGCGGTGCCGAGAAAGCTACGATTACCTTCTATTATGGTATCGGTTACAAATATTATAGTCTGAACAGCAGCGGATATTACGATAAGGACCGCGCAATGACGCGCAACTCTATCCTCGCTGTTGATCCAGGGCGCTGGGGTACTACAGTATTAGTGAAAAATACTGGTAATGGTTTCAAGGCCGAAAACATCATCTTCGAAAACAGCTTCAACCAGTACTACACCACTGAAGAGGTAGCCGACGGCGTAGCTCCCAATGGTTTACAAAGCATTAACTACGACCGCACGCTGACCTCAGGTCAGTCGGGTTACAAGGCTGCCGACAGCAAGGCTGTGACTGAGCGTGCCGCCGCCATAGCCTTCGAGAACAATCCTACTGGCGTAGAACTCTACAACTGTGAGTTCCGCGGTTCACAGGACACTTTCTACAGCAGCGGTAAGATTCACGTGAAGAAATGCAACATCATTGGTAATACCGACTACATCTTCGGCGGCGGTTACGTGGTGTTCGACAACTGTGACCTGACAATCGGAGGCTACAGCGACAAGGAGGCTTCGGCTTACATCACCGCCTACAAAGACGGAGCATCACTGGATGCCAGCAAGAAATACGTGTTCCGCGACTGCACGGTGAAGACTTTGGCTACGCCTCGTGCTTATTATGCTGCCAACCTCGGCCGCGACTGGGGCGGCGCAGCAGCCAGTGTATATTACTTCAACCTGAAGAATGAAATCGGCAACAAGCTGTCGTACAACTGGACGAATATGGGCGGTGGCGTCAGTGCCGGTACTGCTGACCTGCACATTTATGATTTCGATCCGACGGTGAATGCCAACTACAGCACGACGGGCTCGGATGGCGCCAATGTCAACGGCACGCTGACTGACGAACAAGCCACTACAGCTTATACAGAGGCCGTGACAAAGTTGGGCTTCACACCTGCTCATATCTACGACATTGCGCTCGACGAAGCCAACAACCACAATGCCATCAAGGTTAAGGCTGCCAATGGCGGTACGGGCGACGTGACGCTGAAGCGTGGCATTACTGCCGACAAGTGGAGCACCATCGTGCTGCCGTTTGCAATGAATGCCACGCAGGTGACAACAGCCTTTGGCAGTGGCGTAAAGGTGGCCGAACTGACCAGTGGCGACGCATCGAACCTGAACTTCACCACAGTGACGGCAATAGAGGCCAACAAGCCTTACGCCATCAAGGTGGCAAGCGACTTCACGACTGCCACAATCAGCAGCGTAACCATCGCCGAGGCTACCCCAACCCAGACCGTAGGCGACTGGAAATTCGTAGGAACCTATACCTCAAAGGCTATCCCGCAGGGCAGTTACTTCTTCAGCAATAACAAGCTCTATAAAGCTGCTGACGATACAAATACCATCAATCCGTTCCGTGCATACTTCACCTATACGGGTGTAAGCTCGGCTCCGAGCATTACCTTCAGCGTGGACGGCGAAACGACGGGAATTAAGGTAATTGACAATGGACAATGGACAATTGACAATTATTACAATCTCAATGGTCAGCGTGTCGATACTCCAACAAAGGGCGTATATATCGTAAATGGTAAAAAGGTCGTGATTAAGTGAGAGAAGAACCGAGCTTGCTCGAGTTCTTCCGAGCGGAAACGAACTCGAGCGAAGCTCAAGGTAATCATTAAATAAAATAGGACAAAACTATGAAGAAAAAGATATATTTGAAGCCGGAAATAGCAGTGGTGCCCATTAATATGAACCAGTCGATATTGGCAGGATCGGATCCGGACATTACCACCAATCTTGAAGGACTTGGCGTTTTCGAAGAAGACGGCTTTGGGTTGTTTGCAGATTGATTCACAATTCACTAGTTGATTAGTTAGTTAAAATAAAACCGGGTCACATCACAAACGATGGGCCCGATTTTTTGTTTACTTGCCGGACTTGAACGTGAGTCTGTGTGTACTTTAGCACGGTGAGCAAAACTTTTTATCTGCTAATTCTTTGTTCTTTCGAAGAATCGCGGGGGACAGCCTGTCCCCGTGATTCTGAAAACAGTTATTGTACTCATAACCGCTATATTTTGCCGCAAAGATAGTAAAATACACCAATCGGCAAAATAAACTATATATTATTCTGCCGATTTCACCATTTTTTAACACAATCGGCAGAATTCTCGGAAAAGTGCCGCTCCGCTTCCCAATGATTAGCGCATCAATAGACGTTGTAGCAGTACGCTTGACCTATTTTATACATAGGAAAGGGCTGCCTCGAAAGTCAGCCCTCGTCAGTTCTTATTTGGTTACGACATTATAATGCAACCTTTCCGATACCCTTCATTTCCAATGCCACCTGTACACCCAGCGCACGGAATGCACGCATCATAGAAGCAAGTGTGATGCTCTTGCCGCTCTCTAAACGGCAGACCTGAGCCCTTTGAACTCCCATTTTCTCGCCCAATTCCGCTTGGGTAAGATTCTGAGACTCTCGTGCCTGCTTGATGGCCTCTCCTACGCGATAGGCCTGGACTGCCTCGTCCACGCTACGCTCAAATGCGTCGCGCTCTGGCGTTCCGACTTTGCCGTAATCCTCTTCCAGCAATTCCTCGAAACTATACAACTTCATGTCTCCAACCTTTTTCATATCTTCTTGTTTTTATTTTCAAAATACAGTTTTCTAATTCCTTCGGCCTTAGTGATTTCACTCTTCGGTGTCTTTTGCGTCTTCTTCACAATGCCGTGAGTGGCTACAACCAACGTATTGATGTCCTTATCCCAAAAGGCAAACAACCTATAGTAGGTCTTATTGTAGATTGTGCGAAACTCCCATATCTCTGTGCCATCAAGTTTCTTAAAGAGTTCGTTGTCGCGTTCTCCTTTCTGAACCCGACGGATATTGTAGCCTATCTTGCCACGAATCTCCTTCGTCAAAGATTTTAGGAAGTCTCGTGCTTCTTCCAACAAATCTAGTTCAAATACTGTTTGCTCCATTATATTATGAATTTCGAGTGCAAAGATACGGATTGTTTCTTAAATACGCAACAAAAAATCGAGATTTTTTATCACTTTTCTCTAAATCTGCTCCTTTTTGAGCGTTTTTCTTATAAAAAAAGGAAAGCAGACTAAGAAAAGAGAGTGCCCCTTGGGGCAGTCACGACTCGGCACTTCGTTTGTAAGCCGAGTCATGATTCAATATTTTCGCCTGCAAAGATACGAATAAGTGAGCGAAATACAAAAAAGAGCGGAAAGACTTGCTTTCCGCTCTTTTAGCTCTGCTTTATTCTTACTTAATCACGACCACTTTACCATTAATGATGTAGAGGCCCTTCGTGGGCTGAGCCACGCGACGACCATCCAGCATATAATAGCTATTGTCGTTCAATGTTCCACGTTCAACGTTCAACGTCTCAATGCCGGTAGTAGTAGACACTGCACCCTCGGGACCAAGACCACCCATCATGTTGGCTGTACGGATGGTGAGCTTGTCCTGAGCAAGATCAATGGTGATGTCGAAACTGCCATCAATAGAGATACCCGCAAATTCACCGTTCTTGAAGATGGCTGCGCCGGTCATACCATTGTCAGCTACGCCGAAGGTTACCTTGCCATCAGCATACTTTGCGTCGGCAGGAGCGTCGAGCTGGCGAGCCAGGAGGGCAGGATCCCAGTCGGTGAACATCTTGTCGTAGGCAAACTCAGCGGCCTTTTCTGCAGAGATGATGGTCTCGAACGTGCCACCATGGGAGGTAATAACATTGCTCTCAGGCGTGATATTGTTGCCGTCAGCATCCTTCGTACCGTATTCACCGAAGAGCTTCGGGTCTTTGTTGTTCATACCCTTCTCCGTCCAGCGCTTAGCCACCAGCGTATTCTTGGCATTGTCGTCCAGCGTAGTGTTCAGATAGACGCAGATTGGCTCATTCTGCCACGTACGTCCGAAGTTCCAGTCACCCTTGCCCAAGGCGAGGTCGACCACCTTACAGCCGTCGAAGACATAGCCGAACGCGGTGTTTGTGGTAGGAGCAACGACGGTGCGACCACCTTTACCGTCGGTCTTGCGCGGTTCGAGCGAGATAGTAGTATTCTGGAATCGGATGTCACCGCCACCGCAGATGAAGTCAACGGTACCGTGAATGTCACAATTCTCCCAGTATGCCTGTTGGCTGCTGTTCGAGCTGTAGTAGGTATCCTGATAAGACAGCATGCGCACGTTCTTACCGATGGTGCGGTTACCGGCATCCTGCAGTACGGCAGCACGTCCGGCCGAAGCGGCAGCATAGTAGTCAAGGGCATTCTGCAGCGTCAGATCCTGCAGATAGAGGTTCGTACCGCTGTTGTCAAAGAGGTCGGCCTTGCCCAGACCCTCCACACTGATGTCGGGCTTGGTGACGATGATGGTCTTGTCCATCGACTGTCCGACAATCGAGATGTTATGACCGGTAATGGCCGTCTTCACGGTAGCATCGAGGTCGTAGGTGCCGTCGGGCAGGAAGATGATGGCGCGCTCGGCATCCTTCGCAGCATTCTTGCCGTTCACCACGTCGAGGACGTCGATGAGACTGCTTGCGTTGCCAGCCTTCACGAAGTACCAGTTACCTTCGCTGTCGTAGCTTGTCTCAGCAGTATTCACAATCTTCATGGCGTGGATGTACATCTCGCCGCCGCACTGCATCTCGAGCGTCAGCGTACCAGCTTCACCTTCGTAATTATAGACAGCCGTGCCGCCGTCGCCATCAGCTTTGCCGTCGAGCGTAGCCAGTGTCTCTTCGCCCTTCTTCACGACGATGCCCGTGCCTGAACCATACTGACAGAGTGTCACGGTGATGGTAGCCTTCGGACCTACCAGCAGGTCGACGGTATTGCCATTCTTGAATGCCCATCCGTGCTGTGCGTCGTGATAGTAGTAGCCCTCGCCAGCGGGGTTGAATGCCTCATGGTCTTCAGCATAGAAGTACTTGTCGGCCAAGTCGAAGAAATACTTCTTATAAGTGCTGGCCGTTTCCATCTCGGTTTGTATAGCGTACAATTTCGTGTTAGCGGTAATGACGTCAGCCGTCGTAAATTTCTCGCCCAGCACGTTCTGCTTGAACCAGCCGCGAGCCTTGTAGCCGTCCTTCGTGGCAGGAGCCTCATTGATGTCGAAGGCAAACGCACCGATGGCGGCGTCTTCCTCTACTTGCTGTGTTGCCAGCACTGAGCCGTCAACACCGATATACTCCAGCGTATAGTCGGGCTTAAAGATGACGTTCAGCACGTAGCTCATCTGCGTGTCGCCAGCGGTCATCGGGATTGTCACCGTGCAGGCATTGTCCTTCTCGTCGTAGGTAATCTCACCTACGGTACCAGTCGTAGCAACGACATCGGTCAGCGGATTCTCCTTGCCGACCATCTTCTCAGCCTTCGGAAGTTTCAGCGTAGCCTCATACTGCTCACCGAATACGTCCTCGACGGCATAGGTATTACCGTTCACCTTGAACGAAGCCAGCACGGGAACATCCTTCTCGGTTCCGTTCAGCACGCCCTCAATGACGATATCGGCCAGACCAATCTGCTTGGTAGCCTGCAAATGATAGAGGAAGAGTTTCAGACCGCACGAACCCTCACCAGGTGTCGAACCGGTGACGTCGTAGCTCTTTTCGGTATTCAGATTCGAATTGTTGCGTTCTGGCTTGATTCCCTTTTCCAGTTCAACGGTCGTGCCGTCGCTGTTCAGCCAGTAGGCATCGATAAGACCGTTGTCGGTGCCGAAGCGGTTGGCCTTGAATGCCACCTTGGTCGGAGTGAAGGTGAAGCCCGGCTTGGGAGTGATGAGGAAGCTAACGGCATCATTGTCCGTCAGATTGTCGCTTTCATGTTGGTCGACGGGCGTCAATCGGGTTTCTGTCGTGCCGGCATAGGTGGTCTTGTCCTGGATACTCCAGTTGCAGCCGAGCGTCACTTTGCTCGACAGGAAATAGTCGGCGTTCGAGAATGTAGCCTTCTGGCCCTCTGTACCCTCGTTGAAGGGGAACGTAGCGGTAGCAGCCTCATTGTCGAGGGTAGTCTTCTCTTTCGGAGCATACTGCACGACGGAGAGCGACAGATAGTAGTTGTTGTTGTTCGTTGAGGTAACAGCCACATAGCCAGCCTCAGCGTCGCTGATCTTAGCTTTATATGTGTTATTGTCTTTCAGTTCCTCGGTACTATTACCGATGGTGTAATAAGAGTAACCGGAATATCCGTTGACGGTGATAAGGTCACCGGCATTCTTTACGGGAATCTTAAACGTAGCACCCGTTGCCACTTGAATGTTGTTACCATTGTTGCGGAACGAGGCACCATTGGCCTCGACGATCATCTTCAGACCGTTCTTCTCAATAGCCTCCACTTCGCCAGCCTCCGTTGTGCCAGAGAAAGCCATTGTGGCGTCCATAATGTCAGCATTGCCAAAGTTCCACGTACCCGTCACATCTTCTGCCACGGGTTCGCCCTTAGGACCTTCTGTGTCTTGTACCACCTTAATGCCAATAAGATACTGGCCCTTGTTGACCACCTCGACATAGCCTTTAGCCACCTCGTTTGCCGTAGCGGTATGGGCGGTGACAGCCTCTGTGGCATCAACACCATTGATAGAGTAAGCAAAGTAAGGAGCGGAATAACCTGTGACGGTCACCACGTCGTTGATGCTCACTACAGGTACCTTGAATACGACACCATCACCCGTCTGGATACTGTTGCCATTGCTGCGGATGGTCTGTCCGTTGGCTTCTACGGTCAACAGGATGCCATTGTCCTCAACAGCCTTGATAGTGCCGGCCTCGCTGGAGCCCGACAATGCAACTGCAGCTGCGACTACGTTTTCGTTGGTAAAGTCCCACGTAGCCGTAATGCTTTCTGCCCGTCCTACAATAGCCATCATGGCCAACAGGCAAAGCGTACTGAATCTAAGTAAATGTTTCATCATACAAATTAAGTTTTATGTTAATAAATAATGTTCGCGTAAAGGTTTATACGCTCCCGCACAAGTCGGAATCGTTGGGCAAAGGTACAAAAAAATCGCACTCATTGCAGTAACGAGTGCGATAATTCTTGTTAAAAGTTACGAAATCGTTTACGTTTCGCAAATATCACTTAACAGCAACCTTTTTACCATTGACGATATAGAGTCCGGCGGGCAACTCGTCGAGCGATGTGGCACGCATGCGCATACCATTGAGATTATAGATACCATTCGAAGTGTCAATGCTCTTGTCAGCCTCGATGCTATTAATACCAGTGGGCTCGCCACCGTTCAGACCACGCACGAAACCAGCATAGACATGCTTGCGATAGAAGTTCTGATCCCAGATACCTACAGGTGTATTGGCACGCCAGCCACTGTTTGCAGGACTATCAGTCGTACACCACTGGCAGATGCCCCACTGTTGCTCGGGAGGAATGATGCGGAAATACTCCTTGATAATCCACTCATAGAAATCAGCCATCTCCTTGTGCTGAGCCTCGGTCATTTGGCTAGTGGGAACACTGTTTCCGTTAGCATCGTTATATCCCATGTCCATCTCACTGACGCGGCAAAGTTTTCCAGATTTTGCCATCAGCTGGAACATACCAGTAATGGCATTCTTCAGACTGGTCTGTGAACTACTATTCTTGTTAAATGAAATGTGCATCTGAGTACCTATACCATCGATATAGGTCACACCGTCGGCCTCCCACTTCTTAATCCAGTTAACGAGAGACCAGAGTTTCTTGCTGGCTCTTATACCATCCTTCGTCGTGAGATCCCATGTACCTTCCAGATTGTAGTCATTGATAAAGAGTTTAACATCTTCCGGACCATACTTACGGGCTAGACGACAAGCTTGACGCACGTATTCAAGGGCTCCCATATAGTCCTGCCAGAAGAAATCTGATCCACCGACATCCCATGTGGCATCAGGATTACCATTGGGGTTATTACCCTGTAGCACATAGTTGCCTTCGCCGTCATTACCGCCACCAGAGATAGCCTCATTGACGAGGTCCCAGCCCTTTACCTTGCCGCCACAGGCTTCCATCATACCCTTAATCCATTTATCCATTGCATCAACAAGAACATCGTGACGTTCCTCTGGTGTCAAAGGTATCGTGCTTGGGAGATAGATATATGTAATACCATTGCTAATAGTCGGTTCGACAACGCTGCCACCATATTCTTTGACCCTAAACGAACTAACATCAGTACCCTCGAGGTCGCCATTGTTGATTTTCTCTACACCATTAATCTTCAAACTGATGTTGTCAAAGTAATAGTTATTCTCGTCAGCCAGTTCACTGAGATTAAAAGCTATGCTCTGACCTGCAGCGTCAAACTTACCGCTGAGTGTAACTTTCTTCCAATCGGTTGTGAACGAGATATTGCCCAATGCATTACTACTCACCCATGTACTTGGAGTGCTGTGTATCTGGGTAGAGGCGTAGGCAGGCTTGTCAGCACGCACGTCGGCTGTGAAAACATAGCTTGCATTCTTAGCGAACGAACCAGGCACTATCCAAAACTGGTTGTCCCATGCCTCAGACTGCTTGGCTGTAGCATGAGCAACGATACAACGACGGTCCTCAGTAATAGTCTTTCCCTTCTTCGACTCCTCAAATTTTATACTCTTGATATACACATCACCAATATAATTAGGTACGTGTAAAAGCAGGAAGTTCGTATCCACAGTTGGTGTAACTTTTACCTCCAAATCCTGCCATTCGGGGGTGAAAGAAATACTTAGGCCAAAACCTGTTTGACTATTTCCGTCATTGTTGGTTCCCCAGTCTCCAAGATGACCATCTAATTTACCATCCTTAGAACCCTTTACGGTCATTATCATCTTATAAGTTTTGTCCTTTTCGAGGAGAATATTATCCCATACCACGAACTGTACTTCCCAAGGCTTTGACACTGTAGTTGTTACCTTGAGACCATTGGTTGAATCGAATTTAATAGCGTATCCATTTTCAGATTCACTGGCTTTCCAACCGACGCTCTGCTGGGTACGGAAATCTTTATTGGCGACTACCGTCCAAACATCCACATCACCGTCCGCAAGTTCAGGAGCCGGCTTGTCAGCCAGCAACTTCGTCAACCATCCGACAGGCTGCTGTGCGTGCCATGCAAGCGTATGACCATATACATTAAGTCCTGCATTAGTAGCAGCATTCACGTATCTCGTTACTGTCGAGAAGTTCATATTACCGTTACCATCCACACAACTAGCCATTTTCATAGCATTGCCAGCAACAGTCTCAGTGAAATTCTTGTTAGTCAGGTTCTTAACCAAAGAATTATTCAGATAGTCGTTGACAGTAGTACCTGCACCCAGCTTAAAATTGGGATACTTCTCATAATCGATGTAATCCTTCAGAGCCTGATACTTGTCCAAGTATCGGTAATTGTCGTTGTTAGGCTTGCCCAACTCAAATTTCTCCTGTGCCATAGCCGACATTGAGAATGCAGCTGTTAGCAGTAAAAAGTACAATTTCTTCATATGCAAAAATATAATTATGTTTTCGTTTTCGGTTGCAAAGATAGTGTAAAAACTACAATTATCCAAATTAATTTAAGTATTTTCACATAAATGTTACCTCCATCATTATTAATTGTTACAAACAAAAAAGTGAATGACTATTTGGTGGGCTCGTTTTTTATTTGTACTTTTGCAGGCAAATTGAAAAAAGAGCAAGAAAATGACAGAGAAAAAGTTTAAGAGAACAACAGTGACCTCTGCCCTGCCCTATGCGAACGGCGGTGTACACATTGGTCACTTGGCAGGTGTCTATATTCCTGCCGATATCTACGTGCGTTACCTCCGTCTGAAGAAGGAGGACGTGATGTTTATTGGTGGAAGTGACGAACATGGTGTACCCATCACTGTTCGTGCCCGCAAAGAGGGTATCACCCCGCAGGATGTCGTTGACCGCTATCACAAGATGATCAAGGACTCGTTCAAGGAGTTTGGTATCTCGTTTGATATCTATAGCCGTACCACCAGCGAGACGCACCACAAGTTTGCCGCTGAGTGGTTCCGCAAGCTCTACGACGAGGGCAAGTTGGTGGAGGAGACTACCGAACAATTGTACGACGAGGAGGCCAAGCAGTTCCTGGCAGACCGTTATGTGACTGGCGAGTGCCCCTATTGCCACAACGAGGGTGCATACGGTGACCAGTGCGAGAAATGTGGTCGCGACCTGAGTCCTACGGAACTCATCAATCCAAAGTCAACTATTTCTGGTTCTACACCTGTGATGAAGAGCACCAAGAACTGGTATCTGCCTCTGAACGAGTATCAGGAGTGGCTGAAGGAATGGATTTTGGAGGGTCACAAGGAGTGGCGACCCAACGTCTATGGTCAGTGCAAGAGTTGGTTGGAGATGGATCTGCAGCCACGTGCTATGACGCGCGACCTGAACTGGGGTATCCCCGTACCTGTTGAGGGTGCTGAGGGCAAGGTGCTCTATGTGTGGTTCGACGCCCCTATCGGTTATGTTTCGAACACGGTAGAGCTGTGCGCCAAGGAGCCTGAGAAATGGGGCAACTGGGAGAAATGGTGGCAGGATGAGGACACCCGCCTGGTGCACTTCATCGGTAAGGACAATATCGTGTTCCACTGCATCATCTTCCCTGTGATGATGAAGGCGCACGGCAAGTATATCATGCCTGACAACGTACCCAGCAACGAGTTCCTGAACTTGGAGAATGACAAGATTTCGACGTCGAGAAACTGGGCGGTATGGTTGCACGAATACCTTGTGGATATGCCCGGCAAGCAGGATGTATTAAGATATGTATTGACAGCTAATGCCCCTGAGACCAAGGACAACAATTTCACGTGGAAGGACTTCCAGGACCGCAATAACAATGAGCTCGTAGCCGTTTATGGTAATTTCGTGAATCGTGCCCTACAATTGACCAAGAAATACTGGAACGGCGTTGTTCCTGCCTGTGGCGAACTGCTGGATGTTGACAAACAGGCGCTGGAGGAGTTCAAGGACGTGAAACAGAAGGTGGAGGCATTGCTCGACCAATTTAAGTTCCGCGATGCTCAGTTCGAGGCCATGAATCTGGCACGTATCGGTAACCGCTACATCACCGAGTGCGAGCCTTGGAAGGTTTGGAAGACTGACCAGAAGCGTTGTGAGACCATTCTGAACATTTGTCTGCAGCTGACTGCCAATCTGGCTATCGCCTTTGAGCCGTTCCTGCCGTTCTCGTCGCGTAAACTACGCGACATGCTCAACTTAGAGTCGTTTGAGTGGGAACAACTGGGTAGCACCGACCTGCTGAAGGCTGGTCACCAGTTGGGTGAACCTGCCCTGCTGTTCGAGAAGATTGAGGACGACGTCATCCAGAAGCAGCTCGACAAGTTGGCTGAGACCAAGAAGGCAAACGAGGCTGCTCAGTACAAGGCAGCTCCTATCAAGGATACCGTATCGTTTGAGGAGTTTGAGAAACTCGACATCCGCGTGGGCTTGGTGAAGGATTGCCAGAAGGTAAAGAAGTCAAAGAAACTGCTGCAGTTCACTATTGACGATGGTTCTGGCGTCGACCGCACTATCTGCTCAGGTATTGCCGCCTTCTACGAGAATCCTGAGGAGCTTATCGGCAAACGTATCCTCTTCGTGGCCAACTTCGCATCACGCAATATGATGGGCATCGAGAGTCAAGGTATGATTCTCTCAGCCGTTGATGCTGACGAAAGTCTCAGCGTGGTCACCACGACGAAGGACGTAAAGCCTGGTTCTCAGGTGGGATAAAGATTAATTGACAATTGACAATTGATAATTAGATGCAGGCGATTATATTGGCAGCGGGAATGGGGCGCCGATTGGGCGACTATACAAAGGACAACACGAAGTGTATGGTTCCTGTAAATGGCATACGACTTATTGATCGTCTGCTGGGACAACTCGCCAAACAACAGCTCAATCGCGTCATCATCGTAGTGGGCTATAAAGGCAAGGAATTACGCGAATATATTACATTACAGTATGGCCAACAGCTAACTGCTAATTGCCAATTGCAATTTGCTGAGAACCCTGTCTACGACAAGACCAACAATATCTACTCGCTGGCCATTGTCAAGGACAAATTGCAAGAGGACGACACGTTACTCATCGAGAGCGACCTCATATTCAGCGAACGGCTTATCCCCATGATTGTCGACGACCCCTACCCTAACCTTGCCCTCGTCGCCAAGTACGAGACGTGGATGGATGGTACGATGGTGCGTCTGGACGAAGAACAAAACATCGTCAATTTTATCTCGAAGGACGCCTTCGACTACAACGACGTGGACTCGTATTACAAAACAGTCAACATCTATAAACTTAGTAAGCAGTTCTCACAACAGAAATACGTGCCCTTCCTTGATGCCTACACCAAGGCTGTTGGCAATAACGAATATTACGAGAACGTGCTACGCATCATCTCGCTGTTGAACAACCACGACATGAAAGCCCTGCCTATCGGACAGGAGAAGTGGTACGAGATTGATGACAAGCAGGATTTGGATATTGCTGAGGCATTGTTTGCCGATGAGCAGGATGTACTTCGAAAATATTACGGACGCTATGGTGGTTTCTGGCGATTCCCACAGATGCTGGACTTCTGCTACTTGGTGAATCCCTACTTCCCCAGTCGCAGAATGAAGGACGAACTTCGTGCCAACTTCGACACGCTGCTGACGGAATACCCCTCCGGCATGAAAGTGAACACACTGATTGCCAGCAAATGTTTTGGCGTCAGTGAACCCTATATCGTGCCTGGCAACGGTGCTGCGGAACTGATTAAGGTTCTGATGGAAGAGTCGCAAGGCAAGATTGGATTCACGCGCCCTACTTTTGAAGAATATCCAAATCGATATGACAAGGACCAGCAAGTGACCTTCGTACCGCAAAACGAGGACTATCGCTATACAGCTGACGACCTGATGGCATTTTTTGGCGATAAAGACATCCGCCAACTGATGGTCATCAACCCAGATAATCCCTCGGGCAATTTCATTCCCCAAAATGACGTGCTACGTCTTGCCAAATGGTGCGAAGACAAGGGCATCCGGCTGGTGGTCGATGAAAGCTTTGTGGACTTCAGCGAGGATTATGCGCACAATTCATTGCTTAGCGATGAAACGCTGGAAGCATATCCCCACATGGCAGTCATGAAGAGCATCTCAAAGAGCTATGGTGTGCCAGGCTTGCGTCTGGGCATCCTCTGTTCTGCCGACAAGGAACTTATTGCGCGTATTAAGAAAGAGGTGAGCATCTGGAACCTCAACTCGTTTGCCGAGTTCTTCATGCAAATATACAACAAGCACGAGAAGGACTATCAGCGGGCCTGTGACAAGTTCGTCAAAGAGCGTGCCGACTTCGAACAGCAACTGAAACAGATACCTTTCTTCCACGTGATGCCCTCACAGGCGAACTATTTCCTTTGCGAAGTACTGCCTCCCTACAAGGCTAGCGAAATCGTCATCTACATGCTCAAACAGCACAACATCCTGACGCGCGACTGTAGTCTGAAGCCAGGTCTCGACCCCAACAAGCAATACATGCGCATTGCCGTTCGCGACCATAAGGACAACACGCGACTCATTGAAGGACTTAAAACACTAAAATAGAGGTATGGTTTCCATCATCCAACAGCAACAAATAGATGCGCTAAATATTTGTCCAAAAGAGTGCATTGAATGGGTCAAACAAGGCTTCCTGATGAAAGACGATGCCCAGATGCCCGCTAAACTCAGTGTTCATCCACAAGGAGAAGACTTTATGACCTCTATGCCATGTCTTTTGCCTAAATATAATGGTAGAAAGTATTTTGGTCTGAAACTGGTGAGTCGCATTGAGGGACAAACACCTACGCTGAAGAGCGACATCACGCTCTATGATGCGGAGACAGGACAACTCTTAGCCATCATGGACGGTGACTGGATTACAGCCATGCGGACGGGGGCCGTAGCAGCTTTAGCAGCAAGAACTTTTCAGCGAAAAGGCGTTGACACGTATTCAATGATAGGATTGGGCAATATTGCACGCGCTGTAGCCCTCTGTCTCATTGCAGACAACGAAGATCGTCACATCACCATTCGTCTGATGCGCTATAAAAATCAGGCCGAGATGTTCATTGAACGCTTCAAGGCCTACGAAAATGTTACTTTCAATATTGTCGATAACAATACAACATTCGTCGCTGAGGCTGACGTTCTTATTTCTTGTGTCACAATTGCCACAGAACTACTATTTCCAGACAACTCATTATTTAAAAAAGGTGTAACTGTCATTCCCGTCCACGTGCGTGGTTTCCAGAATTGCGACCTCTTTTTCGACAAGGTGTTTGGCGATGATACTGGACAGATTCAGAATTGGAAATATTATAATCAATTCAAAGAATACGATGAAATACATCACGTATTACAGGGCAAGAATCTAAAGATATACGAGAAAGCCATCAACACCTCACAAGGTTTTGAATACCAAAAGCAGGACAAGAAAATCTGGGTATAGTTACTTCCAGTAAGCCTCAAAATGATGCGTGACGCGTTGCTCTACGGGGGGCAACGTCATATAATCGCCATACGTACGCTCCAGATAATCCTTGTAGCCAACCATCGTCTTATACTGTTTCCCTTCGAACTCGATATCCACTGACGAGGCGATATCCTCTGCAGGGAAACAGCCTTTTATCCTTGGTCCTGCCTCCGTCATATTGCAGACGGTACGCGTAGGCTCTGCCAACACTATCAGCTTCCGAATCTTACGCTCTATCTGCTTCACGCTCATGGGCCAACACTTATAGACAAAATATGCCAGACGCGACTGCAAATAGTTGCTGTTTGAAATCTTGCATCTCCTAATCTTATAAAGCAACTTTTTCTTTTTAAAGATGCGTTCGCGCTCCTGCAAGTCATCCGTCACAAAGTCAACAGGGAAGATATCCATATAAACACCAATTTCGTAACCTTCCGTTTCCTTCTCTACCATCCGCGTACGGAGATCGACAACCTTGGCAAAGGTATAATAATAGTGTTGCTCCGTCTGAGGATTAATAGCTCGATAATGCCCAGAATCAGAAGTATAAGTCTGGAGAAATTCCTCGTAGTCTTTGCGAGGCATATAGATATCTATGTCGTCATCCCAAGGAATATATCCTTTATGACGCACCGCCCCTATGAGTGTGCCGCTCGACAGGAAATAGCGCAGGCCGTGAGCCTCACAGAACCGATGGACGTCGTCGAGAATACCCATCTGAATCTGGCGCAGTTCCTGAATGTCTTCAATCTTTCTCATTGTGCAAAAAGTTAGTTTCCGGGCTTCTCTTTGCCGTGAACACTCTTCACCTTCATACCCAACTTACCTGGAAGGATAGCGTTGAGGATGATACCAACGAGAGCAGACAATGCCAGACCGGAGAAATGAATGGGACCAACGCTCACGTTATCATCGGCACCGTATTTCACACCGATAGCAATGACCAGTATCAAGGCAGCCACAAAGACGTTGCGCGAAGAGTTGAAGTCTACACCGTCCTCCACCAGATTGCGTACACCAACAGCTGATATCATGCCGTAAAGGATGAGGCTCACACCACCGATAGTAGCTGCGGGCATCAGACCAATCAGACACGCAAACTTCGGACAGAACGAAAGCAGAATAGCCAAGACAGCGGCCAGTCGGATGACAGCAGGGTCGAAGACCTTAGTAAGGTTCAACACACCAGTATTCTCACCGTATGTTGTGTTGGCAGGAGCACCGAAAAGCGAAGCCAGCGAGGTTGCCAGGCCATCGCCCATCAGCGTGCGATGCAATCCGGGTTCCTTTAGGAAGTCCTTGCCTACGGTAGATGAAATGGCGCACATGTCTCCGATATGTTCCATGATGGTGGCAACAGCGATAGGTACAATGGCGATAATTGTGGAAATGAGAAACGAAGTGTCAAGATTGTCCATCACTGCCAAGACAGTCTGTTCACGACTGAACGGCAAACCTATCCATGCAGCGTCATCGAGCGCAGCGAAGTCCACTTCGCCCATCACAGCCGCAAGAACATAGCTGACCAGCACGCCCAACAAAATGGGAATAATCTTGATAATCCCCTTACCGTACACACTGGTGCAAATAACCGTCACAATAGCCACAATAGCCAGCAGCCAATTGGTGGTACAGTTCTGAATGGCACTGCCAGAGAGCACTAGACCGATGGCTATTATCATGGGGCCTGTCACCACAGGCGGAAAGTAGTGTAATATCTTTTCTATGCCGAACGACTTGATAAGACCAGCCATCACGAAATAGCACAGACCAGCAAAGAACACACCCACACAGGCATAGTCCAAGGCCAGCGTTTCATTCATCCCCTGTTCTACACCCAGCGTCTTCACCGAGAGATATCCTCCTAGAAATGCAAATGAGGAACCGAGGAATGCCGGCACCTTGAACTTACTGACACAATGGAATACCAATGTACCTATACCGGCAAACAGCAAAGTTGACGACACAGAGAGACCGGTAAGCACGGGTACCAAAACGGTAGCACCGAACATGGCAAACAAGTGTTGGATACCTAATACGGCATACTTGGGATAACCTAATTGTCTGGCATCAGTGATGCCTTCTTTGGGAGTGATTTGCATAAGTAAAATAATTAACTTCGTCCAAATAGCCACTTCTTAAAGAAGGGACTGATGCGTAGAATATTTGACGTGATAATGCTGAAGCCAATGATAACCAAACCAACAAGGATGGACAGCGTGGTGTCTACCACGAAATTGTGCGTGTGAGCGTTGAAGAACGCGCCGATATGCGGCAGGTCCGGCATAAACAGGAAATGTATGAGGTAAATGTCCAGCGTTCGGCGTCCAATATATTGTAGCGTCGCGCCCATCGCGGTAAATTTCGTAAAGTACTGCTGGTAGGTGCGGAAATACATGAAGACAATGGTCAATAACAGAAACTTCGCCAACGTCAGCGGAACGATGGCCCATGTCATTCGCATGTAGTGCCATTTCAGCGCGTCAAGCGTACAGAAGATGACGATGACGATGAGCAACGGGAAAAACCACTTCGAATCCATGACGCGCTGAGCCTTCTGCCAATAGCGATGCACGATGTTGCCGTAAAGGAAAAAGGGAAAGTAGAGGAATACCTGACTGAGACTCGTGTACATGAGAAAATTGCACAACTCTGTTTTTGCACCGCGATATCCCTGCGCCCACGAGAAATACTTCGGTTGGTAACAGCTCTCGTAAAGCACAAGTGACAACAGAAATAGCACCACGATAGGCAGCCACGAGGCGTGCTTCATTTTGCTCTCCATATAGGCGAAGGGATAGTAGATTAGGAACATCCACAGCAGCGCCACCGTAAACCAATAACCGCCTTTCAGCGGCGACATCAGTTCCTCTTCAACCGACGGCCAGAAGTTCTTGTACAACAACGCGATAGCCAGCAGGAAAAACACGGCGGTAGGAATGAGCTGCACACGCAATTTCTTCAACACCAGCGCACCAAGATTGCGGAGGTTCCACACCTGCGACGCCTTGTAGGCCAGAAATCCGCTGACGAAGAAGAATAGCGGCATGCGGAACAATATGAGGAATGGCATAGATGACGAATGTCGCCACGACTCACCGAAACCGCTCTGTGCGACGTGATATGCAACGACGAGAATCATAGTGAATCCGCGTAGTGCGTCGAGCCATTCCAATCGGGGCTTCTTTGCTGGGGAAATATCGTTCATGGCGACAAAGTTACGAAATTTCTTTAAATGAACAAAGAAAAATCCGATTATCTTTGGTATTTTGCTCGCTTTTTCGTACCTTCGCAGGCAGAAATCAACTTAAAACAAGAAAATGGACATTACAGAACGATTTTTGAATTACACGAAGTTCGACACTCAGTCAAGCGAGGACAGCGAGACGGTGCCTAGTACAAGCAAGCAGCTGCTGTTTGCAGAGTATCTAAAGAAAGAGTTGGAGCGCGAGGGCTTGGACGATGTGGAAATGGATGATAAAGGCTACATCTACGCCACGCTGAAGGCCAACACTAAGGATAATGTGCCTGTCATTGGCTTCATCTCACATTATGACACCAGTCCCGACTGTAGCGGAGCCGACATCAAGCCCCAAATCGTACGCAACTACGACGGTAGCGACATCCTGTTATCAGAAGGTATTGTGTCGAGCCCGAAGAAGTTCCCCGAACTGCTGCAACACGTCGGTGAGGACCTCATCGTGACGGATGGCACGACACTGTTGGGTGCCGACGACAAGGCCGGTATCGCTGAAATCGTGCAGGCTATGGTGTACCTGCAGGAACACAAGGAGATTAAACACGGTAAGATCCGCGTGGCGTTCAACCCCGACGAGGAAATCGGTATGGGTGCGCACCATTTCGACGTCGAGAAGTTCGGCTGCGAGTGGGCATACACGATGGATGGCGGCGACGTGGGCGAGCTTGAATTCGAAAACTTTAACGCCGCGTCAGCCAAGATTACCATCAAGGGCGTCAGCGTTCACCCAGGCTACGCGAAGGGCAAGATGGTTAATGCCAACGCACTGGCCGCCGAGTTCGCGAAGATGCTGCCGGAGGACGAGACGCCGGAGACCACCGAAGGCTATCAGGGCTTCTACCACTTGTTGGGCATCACGTCGAACATCGAGCAGGCGAAGCTGTCGTACATCATCCGCGATCACGATCGCGACAAATTCGAGGACCGCAAACGCTTCATCCAGCGCTGTACTGAACAGATGAACGAAAAATACGGCGTGGGGACGGTGGAATGCGTGCTGAGCGACCAATATTATAATATGAAGGAGAAAATCGAGCCCGACGCGATGCACGTCATCGACCTCGTGCTACACGCCATGCAAGACTGCGGCGTGGCGCCGAAGGTGCGTCCCATCCGCGGTGGAACGGACGGCGCTCAATTGTCGTTCAAAGGTCTCCCCTGCCCCAACATCTTTGCCGGCGGCATCAACTTCCATGGTCCGTACGAGTTCGTGCCCATCCAGTCGATGGAGAAGGCGATGCACGTCATCGTGAAGATTTGCGAACTTACCGCAGAATATAATAAATAGAGGTAAGAAGGAAGTGAGGGGATGAAAATCTTCAAGAAATTGAGAGGCCTGACGCTGATATTGTTGGCGGCACTGTTGCTGGAAATCATCTCTGGCATCCAGTACTACTACACACATGGCATGCTCGCGAAAGAACTGGAGAAGCGCGCGGAGTTGGAGCTGACGACGAAGGTCATCCTGACGAAGAGCAACATGAACCTCGCCGTGAACTCGGTAAACGGACACCTCTGGGATGTCATGCGCAACATCCACCAACCAGACTCCATGTTAGACGTGGCTGAATGTGTGCTCCGCTCGCATAAGAATCTGCTCGGTTGCGGCATCGCCTTCGAACCTAACTTCTACCCCACAAAGGGCCGTCTGTACGAGCCCTACGCCTATTGGCACGACGGCGACGTGGTGAAGGCACAGATTGCCAGCGACAACCACGACTACACCCAAAACGCAAGCTACCAGAAAGTCGTGCATACGCGAGAATGGCTATGGACGGAGCCGTACTATTACGAGGAGGCGAAAACGTCGATGATAACGTACGTGCAACCGCTGAAGGACGCAAATGACAGCATCATGGCGGTGTTTATGCTCGACCTGTCCACCGACTGGCTGGGCGACACGCTAAACTATCGCCAGCTCTACCCGTCGTCGTACACGCTGCTGCTGTCGGAACAAGGCAAGCTGATAGCCGGTCCGCGAACGACAGAGAAGAACGAAGAGGACATCCGCCGCATCATCGCCGTCGTCAACGATGACAACACCGGAAAGCTGCTGTGCAGTAAGGAAAATACGCGCACGTACAGCTTCGAAAGCAGCGGCGGCGACGAGGCCTTCGTATTTACCGCCAAATTCAAGACCGACCCACACTGGCAGATGGTTGTTGTGTGCTACGAGGACGAAGTATTTGGCCCGCTACGAGATGTCCGCGTAAACATCCTGCTGATGATGCTCGTTGGTTTCGCCATCATGGGCTTCATCGTCTACCGTTTCTTCATGAAAGAGCGCGACCTGAACAAAGCATTGCTAAAACAAACGCGTATCGACAGCGAACTACGCATCGCCCGCGACATCCAGTTGAAGATGCTGCCGATGACGTATCCGCCTTTCCCCAACCGCAGCGACCTTGATATTTACGGTTCGCTGGTGCCGGCTCGCGAGGTTGGCGGTGACATGTATGACTTCTTCATCCGTGACGAAAATCTGTTTTTCTGCATCGGTGATGTGTCAGGCAAGGGTGTCCCCGCGGCGATGCTCATGTCAAGCACGCACTCGTTGTTCCGCGCGTTCTCCAGCCACGGCAACGACCCAGCAGAAATCATGCACCACATCAATGAGTCGGCGTGCCAAGGCAACGACTCGAATATGTTCGTTACGATTTTCATCGGTGTGCTCAACCTACAGACAGGCCGACTACGTTACTGCAATGCCGGCCACGACCGCCCCATCGTCATCAGCCGCAACAATATCAGCATGCTCGACGCAAAGCCTCACTTGCCCGTCGGCATATTCGACGACATGCACTACGAGACCGAGGAAAGTGTGCTAACGCCAAACAGCATGATGTTCCTCTATACCGACGGACTGACGGAGGCGATGGCTCCGTTACCCGACACCGACCACAATGCGGAGACCGAGCGTCACAATCAGTTTGGCATCGAGCGCGTCATGAGCCAACTGCAACATCATGAGGCACAAACCAGCGCCAAACAGGTGCTCGACAGCATGAACATGGCAGTGAACAACTTTGTCGGTGACGCAGAGCAAAGCGACGACCTCACCATGCTCGCCATCCGCTACACTCCGTCATAGTTTAATGCGGCTGATACGGTAGATTTGGAAGCGATAGACGCAGAGGGTGATAAGGAAATAACAGCCAACATGAATCCATAGGATGCGAAGCTCGTTGAGAACATCTCCGAGTGAAGCTCCCATGGAGTTAAGACGTATGAAGGCGCGGCAGCCAAAAGTGGATGGGAACAGCCATGAGACACCCTGCCACATTCCAGGAATGTTTGACTGCGGCCACGAAACGCCCGTCATGAACAACAGGGGTACAGATATGAAGACCACAAGCAGCATGACATTCTCACGATATTTCACCATACACGACACCACCATGCCGAAGAATACGCAGGCGAGCACATAAGGGATCATGAAAGCCAGCAGCGTAGTCCATTCTGCCAACTGTGGGAAATGGAACAGTCGCGGAACACCGGCAGCCAACCAAGCTCCCATGACGGAAAAAATCATCACGTAGCACATCGACTTGCCAAAGACTATCGGGAGCGTATTCTGGTAATGCGGATTGCGAACAGGAATAAGGTTTCGACCGATATTTTCGTCACGGGCAGTACCTGCCGACAATCCGATACCAAGCACCAATGTCTGTTGCAAGATAAGCATTAATACAGCAGGAAGTACCGATGAGCCATATCCACCCTGAGGATTGAACAGCGGCACGTCGTCACAATCCAAAGGTCGTGAGGAAATGACTTCTTCACGCGCAGTATAATGTCCTCCTAACTTCTTCGTCACTTCACTACCCATCTGCATGGTTACCGTCTGTGCCGTTTGGAAAATAGCTTTATACGTCAACATCAGGCTCATGTCACAATAAACACTGATGGTTCCTTGTTCCAAACGTAACACACGGGTCTCAAAATCAGCGGGAATCAGATAGATACCTTTTACTAACTGACGACTGACCAACGATTTTGCCTCGTCAAGGTCTTGCGCATGATAAGCTACACGAACTTCAGATGAAGCATCACACATACGCAGGAATTGACGTGACAAAGCGGAATGCGACTGGTCAACCACACATACAGGAACCTCATGAACAGCCTCGTTGTTATAGATCCATGAATACAGCAACGGATAGATAATAGGCACCACAATGAAGAAGATGAGCACGCCCTCGTCCTTCAACACCTGCTTCATCTCCTTACACCAGATGAAACACATATCCGCGATACCTTGATATATATTATGGAATATAGACATAAGTGAGCATTGCATTTTTGATCTTCTTCAACACGAGCCAGGGAAGCAACATGAAAGCTGCAAGAGCCGCGAAATGGAACCACACCTCGATAAGCGGAAATCCATTGAAGACACAACCTTGATAAATCATCCAATAGTGTCGCAGCGGGAATAGCCACGACAACGACTGCAGCGGGCCGTCCATACCCATAATCGGGAATGCGGAACCTGCCATCGATATGCTAAGCACCGCCCACAGCGAACTGATACTCATCGACATGCGCAGCGAAGGCATCAGTCCGAAGGCAAAGATGCCAAAGCCCTGTGACGCCAATACCTGCATCAATCCCAAGAGTACCAACATCCACGAGCTTCCCAAGTGGGGGAAGTGCAAATGGTAGAACACATAATATTCATAACCGTAAATAATAGCCAGCCAAATGAGCATTTGCGGCAGGAACTTGCC
Source organism: uncultured Prevotellaceae bacterium (assembly GCA_902800245.1). Taxonomy (GTDB): domain Bacteria; phylum Bacteroidota; class Bacteroidia; order Bacteroidales; family Bacteroidaceae; genus Prevotella. The sequence continues at coordinate 3,094 of CADCDY010000014.1, read as the reverse complement.
AAAGATGGCCACCAGGATGTTGTTATCCGTGAGTGCAAGCCACTGTTTCGACGAGTTAAATTTCAGTTCCGTTCCTAAAGAATATGTAGAAATCAGGAAAATGAACAGCATGATGATGCCTGGAACCATCACTGTTGTCAAGTAGATGTTATAACTGCTCCAGGGGTTTGCAATCTGGTGAAGGTCTATCTTAATAGGTTGCATCAACGTCTGTATCTGCTCGTCTGTAAGTCCTTTGGCACGCATCGTTCCTTGCCCTACAGCAGCCGAACCAAGCGTAGAAATGGTCTTCAGATCTTTCATCATCATGGAACCGGCAGCCATCGTCGTATAGGAATAGTAATACGATATCTTAGGCTGTCGTGAAGCCAACAGCTTCTCCGTCGTACCCTTCGGGATGTAAAGGAATCCGTATATTTCGTTGCGTTGAACAGCCTTACGAGCCTCCGTGACACTAGAATAGTGGGCTACGACTTTCGACATCTGGAATCCGTCCAGTTTAAGTCCCAATGCCCTCGAGGTCGACGTATTGTCCAAATCAACGACACCCACAGGCATACTCGTAGGCAGACCGTCATCCATCATCGAAGTGAAGAAAAAGATCACCAGCAATGGGAACAGTACCATGCAGAAACGGTAGATGTGATTCTTACGCAGAATCAACAATTCCCGCATCATGACCTCATATATCTGCCTCAGCCTTTCCAATTGTCAACTATTTAACAATCAGTGACATACCCGGACGCAAACCGTCGAAATTCTCCGTCGGACGAGCTCTTACCTCGAAAGTCTTCAGGTCGTATTGTCCATTGGCCTTCGTGGCTTTCCAAACAGCAAACGAACCCTGGTCCTTCATATAATAGACTTTCATTTCCACCTCTTTATTAAAGGCGGGCACGAAAGCCTTGAAAGTCTTGCCAACCTCCATGCCGTTCAACTGGTCCTCACGAACATTGAAAGTTCCCCACATGTCCTGCATCATCGAGATGGTCATAATAGGTGAACCGGTTCCGACCAGTTCTCCAACCTTCGGATAGATACTGCTAACCTCGCCTTCCATCTGGGCAATCTGCACGGTCTCGTGAATATAGCTGTTTACCTCCTGCACGGCACCGCGGGCACGGCCTACCTGAGCGGCAGCAGCCAGCTTATCCTCACGGCGAGCACCGTTCTGGGCCATCTGATACTGACTCTCGGCAGCCTTGCATTGTGCCTCCATAGCCTTATAGTTAGCATACACCTCATCACGCTTCTGGGCCGAGATGACACCCTCGTCGAAGAGACGTTGGATGCGCTGATACGATTTCTCAGCAATCTCCAATCCAGCCTTAGCCTGTTGCCACACTTGGTAAGCACCTTGGATTTGCTCCTGACGTGCGCCGTTCTGTGCTTTCAGTTCCAGTGCCGCAGCAGCATTTTCTGCGCTCTGAGCCTGTTCCATTTTTGCGCGCACCTCTGGTGCATCCAAAATGGCCAGCGTATCGCCAACCTTAACGTAATCGCCTTCTTTCACTCTGATTTCCAGAATACGTCCTGGAACCTTACTCGACACGCGGTATTCACTGACTTCCACCTGTCCCTGAATCAGTTCAGGGTCACGTCCCAATGCGAAGAAACCTATCAGGGCCACAATGATGACGACCACTGAGAACCCGAGGATTGCAAACAGGATGTTCTTATGTTGTTCTTTTGCCTGGTTTGACATAATCTTTATACTTTGAACTTTAAACTTTCAACTTTAAACTTTATTCTAATGTGCCAAGGGCCTTCTGCAGGTTCACCTGACTGAGCTTGACATCTATCTCTGCATCTATCCTCTGCGACTGGGCCTGCAGCCATGCCGTCTGAGCCTCCATCACAGTAGTCGACGAAATAACACCTTCCCTGAATCCGAGATTGGCCGTTCGCAGGTTCTCGTCGGCTTTCTGGATATTGACCTTCGCCATCTCCAGTTTCTTGTTAGCCTCTTGCACCTGGAAATTGCTCTGGTTCACCTGCAGGGTAATCTTTTCGCGGGCATCGTCCATTTTCAGTCTGGCAATGGTCGTCGCACCTTTCGAGGCACGCACCTTATAAGCCACATCGCCCCAGTTCCAGATGGGAACGCGTACCATCACGCCGACATTCCAAACGCCTCCGAACTTACGCTGGAAGCCGTTATACAGATTGGGATTCGACACCAGATAGCCACCCGTCAACATCACCTGCGGCAGATTGCCGGCCTTCAGGATGTTCGTCAGTTGCTTGCTCATATCAACCACATTCTGCAGTTGCCTCAACTCCGGACGATTCTCCAATGCCTGGTCCACTTCCATCTTTGGTGTTACTTCTGTCACAGTTTCCAACGTTTCTTTCTCCTCGTCAGCCAGTACGATTTGCTCTGACACTGGCATTCCGCACAACTGGCAGAGCAGCATCTTCGACAATACCAGACCGTCGTTCACCTTGGTGAGCATCATCTCGGCCTCGTTGACCTTTACGCTGACACTCAGGCCCTCGCTACGAGTGGCTACGCCCTCCTGAATCATCTTCTGTACGTCGTCCTCCAGTTTCTTCACTAGGTCAAGATAGCCCTCTGCCCGTCTGCTGCCTTGTCTGTTCAGCAGAGTTACAGGCCAGTTCCTCGCCAAGATCGGCCATCTTGTTCATAGCGATGATGGCACCGCCCATAAACACAGGTTGCGTTACCATCACAGCTCCGGCAAACATGTTTCGCGTATCGGTATGGAATGCATCCACGATTCCTCTGCCGAGACCGTCAAGCGGAGCGCCGATACCAGCAGCCAGTTGGCTAACATTAGTGGCAATGCCTTCCTGGGTGATGCCCAATGCATTCAGCATTTTCCAAGTACCTTCCGGAACCTGCGACATCATTTCACCCACCTTTCCTCCAATACCACCGGCCAGCGAGGTTCCCAAATTCGAGAGTGTCTCCTTCTGCTCGTCGCTGAGCAGCGAGATCTCCTTGCTGGTCCATTCGTAGCCGCCCAACGCACTGACATGCGGCAGGTATTTGGTACGTGCCGACTTTCGCACATTGGCAGCAACGTCCTGCTTGACGCGCGAAATGCTGAGCTGCTTGTTGTTGCGGAGC
>CADCDY010000013.1 GCA_902800245.1 uncultured Prevotellaceae bacterium | reverse complement strand
TATGCCGACAGGCTCTCCACATAACGTCTCTGGCCCTCGGCATACAGTGTGTCGAAGGCCAAAGATGATTTGCCGGAGCCACTGACTCCGGCAATCACCACCAATTTGTTGCGGGGAATGGTGACGTCAATATTCTTCAGATTATTGACTCTCGCCCCCTTTATTTCAATTGAATCGCTCAATTACAGAATAGTCTTTACGGCTTCCAGCATGCCCTTCTCCTGAATCAGGTCAAGGAACAGCTTCACCATTGCGTTCAGGCCGGCAACCTTGTTGAGGTCCTCCTGCCAGATGAACTCAGCACCGAGTACACCGTCGGCTACCTTCTGCGTGTCGCCAGTAGCCCAGAGTTCCTTCAGCAGACCCATGATCTTTTCGTCGTCGTTGGGGATAATCTCCACACCGTCGGCGCGCTTGCCACCCTTATAATATGTAATGATAGCAGCCAGACCGAATACCAGGCCCTTAGGCAGCTCGCCCTTGCGCTCCAAGTAAGTCTTCACGCCGGGCAGGTCGCGAGCCTGGAACTTGGGGAATGAGTTCAGCATGATGCTGGTCACCTGATGATCTACGAACGGGTTGTCGAAACGCTCGAGTACGTCGCCAGCAAACTTCTCCAGTTCTTCCATCGGCAGGTCGAGGGTCTGCATCAGTTCCTCAAACTGTACTTTGTGGATGTATTTAGAAATGACCTCGTGGTTGCAGGCGTCACGAACGATGTTGACACCGCTCAAGAATGCAACAGGCGAGAGTACGGTGTGCGGGCCATTCAGCAGGGTAACCTTACGCTTGTGGTAGGGCTCTTCTGAGGGAACGAACAGCACGTGCAGACCAGCCTTGTCTGCAGGGAACTCCTGAGCAACCTCCTTTGGAGCCTCGATGACCCAGAGGTGGAAGTTCTCGGCCTGTACGACGAGGTTGTCGCGATAACCGACCTTCTCCTGAATCTCAGCAATCTCCTTGCGGGGGAAGCCTGGCACGATACGGTCAACGAGGGTAGCGTAAACGCCGCAGCACTCGTCGAACCACTTCTTGAAGTCAGCGGGCAACTTCCACAGTTCGATGTACTTATTGATGCAATCCTTCAGCACGTGGCCGTTCAGGAAGATAAGTTCGCAGGGGAAAATGATAAGACCCTTCGTGGGATCGCCATTGAACGTCTGGTAGCGACGATACAGCAACTGTACCAGTTTGCCAGGATAGCTTGAAGCGGGCTTGTCCTCCAGCTTACAAGCGGGATCGAAAGCGATACCAGCCTCAGTGGTGTTAGAAATCACGAAACGAATCTCGGGCTGATCAGCCAGAGCCATGAAGGCGTCATTCTGAGAGTAGGGGTTCAGCGCACGGCTGATGACGTCGATGCGCTCCAGCGTATTCACAGGTTTGCCGTTCTCGCGACCCTGCAGGTTGACGTGATACAGACAGTCCTGACCGTTGAGCCAGTCAACCATACCGCGGTCGATGGGCTGCACGACGACAACACTACCATTGAAATTGGTCTTCTGGTCCATGTTCCAGATAATCCAATCAACGAATGCACGGAGGAAATTACCCTCACCAAACTGAATGACCTTCTCGGGCATCACGCTCTTCGGAGCGAACTTTTTGTTTAACGGTTTCAACATAATTCGTTATATTTTATAAATAGTTTGTTTTATTTCAGTGCAAAGATAGTGAATATTTTCCGAATAACGTATCATTTTTACGTAATTTATTACGTTAACGTTTGCAGCCACTTGTTTTTCTTTTGACACTGATGGGATGGGTGGGACTATTTATTACTGATTCATCAGGTAGGCCTTGAAATCAGCGAAGTCCTTTGACAGTTCCACGCTCTGCTTCTCGCCTTCCATAAATGCACGCAGACGGGCGGGAATCTCGATGTCGATGCCCAGAATGTCGTCCACCTTTTCCTTGAACTTAGCAGGATGAGCCGTCTCGCAGAATACACCAACCTCACCCGGCTTCAAGTTCTCTTGCAGTGCACGATAACCGCAAGCACCATGAGGATCAAGCACATAGCCCGTCTCGCTGTAGCATTGCCGCATGGTTTCCTTAATCTGTTCATCGCTGTATGTTGCTCCGCTAATGAGGTTGGTAATACGATGGTGTGTAGCCTCGGGAGTCAATGCGTTGTTCTTGGAATAGAGGTTCAGGATGCGCGCGAAGTTCGAGGGGTCGCCGACATCCATAGCGTTGGCTAATGTCTGTACTGAAGCTTTGGGCTCGTACTTGCCAGTCTGCAGATAGTTGTAGAAGACGTCGTTGGCATTGTTGGCGGCGATGAAGCGCTTGATGGGCAGTCCCATCTCGTGGCCGAACAGCGCCGAGCAGATGTTTCCGAAGTTGCCGCTGGGCACGCACATTACGAGCTCGTCGGCCAGACCAAGGGCCTTCATGCGTGCGTACGCATTAAAATAATAGAACGCCTGCGGGAGGAAACGGGCGACGTTGATGGAATTGGCTGACGTCAGCTTCATGTGCTTGTTCAATTCCTCGTCCATGAATGCGGACTTCACCAGCGCCTGGCAGTCGTCGAAGACACCGTCCACCTCGATGGCGGTGATGTTCTTGCCCAGTGTCGTGAACTGGCACTCCTGGATAGGCGAGACTTTACCCTTGGGGTATAAGACGTAAACGTGGATGCCCTCAACGCCAAGGAAGCCGTTGGCCACCGCGCTGCCTGTGTCGCCGCTGGTGGCTACGAGGACGTTTACCGTCGAGTTAGTGGCTGTGGCACAGCCACATACAGAACCGCCGCGACGGAGGAAGTAGCCCAGCAGGCGGGCCATGAAGCGGGCGCCGACGTCCTTGAATGCCAGCGTCGGTCCGTGGAACAGCTCCAGCGCGTAGATGTTGTCTGTTACCTTGACCACCGGACAGTCGAACGACAGCGTGTCGTAGACGATGTCCTGCAAGGCATCACCGTCCACATCGTCGCCAAAGAAATTCTGCGCTACGTTGTATGCAATGTCCTGGAACTTCATGCCGGGCATGTCGTTGACGAACGCTTTTGGCAGTGTATAAATCTCTTCGGGCATGTAGAGCCCGCGGTCCTCAGCCAGTCCCTTCACTACCGCCTTTTGCAAATCTGCAATCGGCGCATTTCCGTTTGTACTGTAGTATTTCATAAGCTCATAAATGTTTTCATAAATTCATCGAGTTTTAGCAGACCATAGGCCCCGCTGACGCAAGAAACCTCGTCGTACTGCTGCACGGCGTCTGGCTTGATGCCGCGGTGCCAGATAAGGAACGGCACGGGCTGTCCGACGTGGATGCGCTGTTCGACAGGCGTCAGATGGTCGGGCAGTACGGCGATGCAGACGTCTTTGTCCTTTACCTTATTATATATAGCTGCGATGAGTCGCTGGTCCAGATACTCGATGGTCTTCAGTTTCAGTTCCAAGTCGCCATCGTGACCCGCCTCGTCGCTGGCCTCCACATGTACGAACACGAAGTCGTCCTTTTCGAGGGCGTCAATGGCGGCCTGCGCCTTGCCTTCGTAGTTCGTGTCGGCCAGTCCCGTCGCACCAGGAACCTTGACGATGCGCAGACCAGCGTACTTACCAATGCCCTGAATCAGATCGACAGCACTAATAACCGTACCGCTCTTGATTTGCGGGTACTGTTGCATGAGTGTTTCCATTGACGGACGATAGCCACCACTCCAAGGCCAGATGCTGTTGGCCTGACGCTCACCTTTCTTGGCACGTTCGATGTTAAAAGGATGCTGAGCCAGCAGCTCTTGCGATTTCAGAATCATCTCGTTGATTAAATCTGCAGTCTCTTGTGCAGAGAGGCGTTTCTCGTCAGCGGTTTGGTGGTCAGCGGTTTTGCCGCTGACATCCGCTTTCGTGTCAGCGACGGAATCGCTGACCACACTTTCTGCCTTCACCAACAGCGGGCGCCAAGGCTCGTTGGGATGATCGTGGGGTGGAGCACAGACGATGTGCTTGTTGCCACCTTTAATGACCAACAAATGGCGATATTGTATGCCTGTGATGAATTTCACACGCTCACAGCCCTCTCGTTCGTTGATGGGCTTGGCGAGTTTTTCGTTCAGATAGTCAATGAGTACGCGGGCGTCTTCTGTCTCCAGATTGCCACCGTTATGGGTGATAATCTTGCCGTTCTCCAGCGTGATGATATTGCAACGAATGGCAAAGTCGTCATCGGCCATCTCGTAACCGATAGAGGCAGCCTCCAATGGGCCGCGACCTTCGTAAACTTTATTCAAATCATAACCCAAGATAGCTGTGTTGGCAACCTCTGAGCCTGGAGGAAATCCTTCTGGAACCGTCACCAAGCGACCACAACGGCCTTCACGCGCCAGCTGGTCCATCATGGGCTTATGGGCATATTGCAGCAAGGTCTTCCCACCCAATCTTTCCACTGGGAGGTCAGCCATTCCGTCACCCAAAATTATAATGTGTTTCATTTAATAATATGACCAAAATCCATAATATATATATGTACATATATGAGACTCTAGCTCAAACAAATAGTAAAAAGCCACAATATTTACTAGATATGGAATGCTCCATTCGTGTCGGCCCTTTTTTGTAAACAATGATATTAAAGATAGGATAAGCATAAGAATACCAATCCATATTATAATAAAAAGTCCTGTCAATCCGTCTAAAGGTTGTCTGTGAGGAAAAAAGTACAATGTAATAACAAGAACGTCAATCCCCAATAGCACCAATATGTGGTAAAGATTCTTTCTTATGACAAGATTCATTGTTATTAGATATTTGCAATACTCATAATATTTGCAAACACACCTGCGGCGGTGACGGCAGCACCGGCGCCATAGCCCTGAATGAGCATGGGGTACTCCTTGTAGCGCTCAGTGGTGAGCAGCACGATATTGTTAGAACCCTCGAGGCCATAGAAGGGATGTCCGTAAGGAACCTCTTTCAAGGCAACACTGGTCTTGAACGATGATGGATTCTTCTCGTCAGCTTCCATCGTGGCCACAAAGCGCCAGCGCTTGTTCTCTGCCTCGAGCACCTTGCGACGAGCCTCGAAGTCAGCATCAAGTTCTGGCAGACGCTTCCAGAAGTCATCGATAGAGCCCTCGAAGTAGCTGTCGGGCACGAAGAGATGCTTCTCGACGTCGTCCTGTTCCACTTTGTAACCAGCCTCACGAGTCAGGATGACCAGCTTACGAATCACGTCCGTACCACTGAGGTCGATACGTGGATCAGGCTCAGAGTAACGCTGTTCCTTAGCACGCTTCACCGTCTCAGAGAACGGAACATCGGCTGCAATCTCGTTGAAGATGAAGTTCAGCGTACCAGAGAGGATAGCCTCAATCTTCAGAATCTTATCGCCCGAGTTGCACAGGTCGTTGATGGTACCGATAATTGGCAGACCAGCACCAACGTTGGTCTCGTAGCGGAACCATACACCACGGTCGCGGGCCGTCTGGCGAAGTTTCACGTAGCTGTCGTAGTCGCTCGAAGCGGCAATCTTGTTGGCAGCAACGACGCTGATGTTGTGTTCCAGGAAGGTCTGATATAATGTTGCTATCTGCTTGCTGGCGGTACAGTCGACAAAGACGCTGTTAAAGATGTTCATCTTGATGATTTCCTCGCGCATGTGGTCGGTGTCAGCCTTGAAACCTGCACGCAGAATCTTCTCGTAATTGTCGAGGTCGATGCCGTCGCGATCCAAAACAAAGTTATCGACATCGGAAATGCCGACCACGTTCAGCTTCAGACGACGTGACTGCATGAGGAACTGCTGCTGGGTACGAATCTGCTCGAGCAGCATGCCACCCACCGTACCGATACCGCAAATGAAGATGTTGAGCACTTTGTATTCTGACAGGAAGAACGAGTCGTGCAGTACGTTGAGCGACTTGCGCAGGAACTTCCCATCGACAACGAATGAGATATTGGTTTCTGAGGCACCCTGGGCACAGGCAATGACGCTGATACCGCTTCGGCCTAACGTGCCGAACAGTTTACCAGCGATACCTGGCGTCTGCTTCATGTTCTCACCCACGATAGCGATAGTAGCCAAACCACTCTCCACCTGCATGGGGAACATAGCACCCGTCTCAATCTCCTTGGCGAACTCAGCGTTCAGCACCTCTGCAGCAGCCTCGGCATCCTCGTCGCGCACACCGATAGAGGTAGAGTTCTCAGACGAAGCCTGCGATACCATAAAGACGCTGATGCCCTTGTTGGCGAGCGTCGTGAAGATACGGCGGTTCACACCAATCACACCCACCATCGACAGACCCGTGACGGTAATCAGCGAAGTACCCTTAATTGACGAGATACCCTTGATAGGCTTTTGGTCGTTGTCTATCGTGGCCTTGATGAGTGTTCCCGGATGTTCAGGGTTGAATGTATTCTTGACCTTAATAGGTATATTCTTGACGCAGACGGGATAGATAGTCGGAGGATAGATAACCTTCGCACCGAAGTTACACAGCTCCATCGCCTCCACGTAGGAGAGTTCGTTGATGGTGTAAGCCGTCTTGATGACCTTCGGGTCGGCAGTCATGAAACCGTCAACGTCCGTCCATATCTCCAGAATTTCAGCGTCGAGGGCTGCAGCGATAATGGCTGCAGTATAGTCGCTTCCGCCACGTCCGAGGTTTGTCGTCTCGTGGCTGTCACGGTCGCGAGCAATGAATCCTGGCACCACGGCGACCGTCTTGCTGGCATTAGTATTGTTGTTCTGGAAGGTAGCAAAGGCTTCCTTCACCAGTTTGTTGGTCAGTTCGGTGTCGAGCACATGCTTCCCTTCCTTGGTCTCCGTGCGGATGAAGTCACGGGCATTCATGCGCATACCATTCTTAATCATGGCAGCGACAATGTGCGACGACAGACGTTCACCATACGAGATGATAGTGTCCTGCGTCTTCTCACTGAGGTCGTGAATCAGGAACACACCATAGTAGATACTCCTCAACTGGTCGAAGAGCTGATCTACACTATTGAATAAGTCAATGCGCTTTTTGTCGTCCTGAATGATGGCGTCGATCATTTGGTGGTGGCGCGTCACCATCGCTTCAAACTCCTCGCGATAGTGGCTGTCGCCATTCTTCGCCAACTCTGACGTTGCAATCAGTTTGTCGGTGATGCCGTTCAGGGCGCTAACTACTACTACGACAGGCCCCCGTCCGGCTTCTGCCTCCACAATCTCTTTTAAGCTCAAAATGCTTTTCACGGAACCTACGGACGTTCCGCCGAATTTCATTACTTTCATATTTCTATGCAATTTATCTTGCCGCCGGTACCCCTACTTACAATGGGGGAATTCTCCAACGGCGTTGCAAAAGTAATGCTTTTTTTTCATTCCACAAAAAAAAGCGAGGAAAAATCCTCGCCTTCTCTATGATTTTAAGTGTACAAGTATCGTTTGATGCTGCGTTTCGGCGTTTTTTCGAACTCCGTCTTGCGGATTTCAATCTCCGTAATCTTCTCGTACGCTGGCAGCATTTCGTTCAGCTGGTTGCGGTTCTGCTCCATGATGTTGCGGATGTCGTCATCGTTGAATCGCATGTTTTGGGCCTCGTCGTAGTCGGGATAAACCAGTCCAACGAGTTTGTTGTCGCGCTGAACGACGATGCTTTCGACAACCATAGTCATCGAGTTCAGTTTGTCCTCGATTTCTTCTGGATAGATGTTTTGTCCACTGGGACCGAGCAGCATGTTTTTGCTTCGTCCGTTGATAAAGACGTTACCGTCGTAGTCCATCGTGCCCAAGTCACCGGTGTGGTACCAGCCGTCCTTGTCCAACGTTTCGCGCGTAGCCTCTTCGTTCTTGTAATAGCCCAACATCACGTTCGGACCCTTGGCCAGAATCTCGCCAGGAATCTCTGCAGGGTTGGTAGAATTGATCTTCACCTTCATGTGGTAAGCCTCCTGTCCGCACGAACCCTGCACGAAGGTGTGCCAGTCGCGGTAGCAGATGATGGGTGCACACTCGGTAGCACCATAACCGACGGTGTAGGGGAACTCAATACGCTTCAAGAATGCCTCCACCTCCTGATTGAATGCAGCACCGCCGATAATAACTTCGTACAACTCGCCGCCAAAGGCCTTGACGACTTCCTTGCAGATAGTTTCGCGAACCTTTTTCGAGATAACTGGCATAGCCAGCAACAGGCGCATACGGTTGTTCTGTATCTTGGGGAATACTTTCTTTCGAATGATTTTTTCTATTACCAGTGGAACTGCAATGATAATCTTCGGTTTGATGTCAGCAAAAGCCTGCGCGATGATGGCTGGTGACGGGATGCGGTTCAGGTAGTAGACGTGACAGCCGTGGATGAATTCGAAGATGAATTCGAAGGCCATGCCATACATGTGAGCCATTGGCAGGATGGAGATGATGCGGTCGCTGCGACCGATAATCTTTCCCAGTACATGGTCGGCAAAGTCGTAGTTCGACCACAATGCACGGTAAGGAATCATGACACCCTTCGAAAATCCTGTCGTTCCTGAGGTGTAGTTGATGAGTGCCAGCTCGTCGCCGTTCTCCTCTAAATAATAATGTACGTGTTCCTTACGGAAATACTTGGGAAATTTCTTTCCGTACAGCTCGTTCAAGTGCTCGCGAGCATATGTTAACTTGTCTGTTCGCGACACCATCAGTGAGTAGTCGGGATTGTTGATGATACCTTCCAAATTGGGCATCTGCATGGGGTCTATCTGCGTCGCTACGTGGTCACCCACGAATAGTAATTTGGCATCTGAATGGTTCACAATATTGTGAATCTGCTCGGCCATGAACTCGTGCAAAATGGGCACGGCCACGGCTCCGTAGGTCAGCGTAGCAATAAATGCCACCGCCCATTGGCTGCTATTACGTCCGCAGAGGGCTATCTTGTCGCCCTTTTCTACACCGCAGTTCTCAAACAGGATATGCAGTTTCTCTATTTTCCTGGCTACGTCGTGGAACTGTAGTGTTGCACCCTTGTAGTCGGTCAGAGCGTCTAGGTCCCAGTTATTGATGATGCTCTGCTCTATCAGTTTGTTAAAACTTGGGTATGTTTCCATAATACCTTATTTATATAGATAACGTTTAATACTCTTCTTCGGGGTCTTCATAAACTCCTGCTTCTGCAGTTCGAAGGCCGAAATCTTGCTGTATACTGGCAACTGGTTGTTCAATTCCTGACGGTTTTGCTCCATCACATTCCGCAGGTCTTCCTCGGTGAATTCCATCGCCTTGGCCTCATCCATATCGGGATAGACCAATGCCACCAGTTTGTCACCACGCTGTACGATGATACATTCGCTAACCATTGCCATCGAGTTCAGTTTGTCCTCAATCTCTTCCGGATAGACGTTCTGTCCATTAGCCCCCAGCAGCATATTCTTCAGGCGTCCGCGGATGAAGATATGTCCATCGCTCGACATCGTAGCCAAGTCACCGGTGTGATACCAGCCGTCTTCGTCGATAGCTGTCTTCGTGGCTTCCTCGTTTTTGTAGTAGCCCAACATAAGGTTGGTACCGCGTGTCACTATCTCGCCAGCAATGTTCTGTGGATCGCTGCTCAGGATTTTTACCTCCATGCAGGGCAGGGGAGTACCGCATGAACCCGGTACGAAATCATGGTAGTCGCTATATGAAATAAGTGGTGCACATTCGGTCGTGCCGTAACCAACGGTCAGCGGGAAATCGATACTTTTCATAAACTTCTCAATCTCCTGATTCAACGGAGCACCGCCTACTATAACCTCGTAGGCCCGTCCTCCAAATGCTTTATAAACCTCCTGACAGATACGCTCCTTCACCTTTTTCTGGACGACGGGCATCTGCAACAGCAGTTTCATAGCGTTGTTCTGTATTTTGGGGAATACGCGCTTACGGATAATCTTCTCAATAATCAGCGGCACGGCAACCACTACATCGGGACACACTTCCTTGAAGGCCTCAGCAATGACGGCAGGCGAGGGCAGTCGTGTCAGGAAGTGCAGGTGATAGCCCGAACAGAAGGGGAACAGAAACTCGATGGCCATACCGTACATATGTGCCATTGGCAGAATACTCAGCGTATTGCTGAACTTAGGCATGTGGATGCCCAGTTGCTTCTGGCAGAAATCCACGTTTCCCCACAATGCACGATAGGGCAGCATGACTCCCTTCGAAAAACCTGTCGTTCCTGATGTGTAGTTAATCATGCAGAGTTCTTCGGAATCTCCCATATACCAATGTACGTCATCCCTACGGAAGGCGTTCGGATATTTCCGTCCGAACAGCTCGTTCAGTCGTTCGCGGGCGTCCGTTAGTGCTTCGTTGTGAGAAACGTAAAGCGAGAAGTCAGGCAGGTTGAAGATTCCCTCCAAATCAGGCATCTGCTTCTCGTCTATCATGTTTACTACGTAGTCACCCACAAACAACAGTCGGCTTTCCGAATGATTAACAATATTGTGAATCTGTTCACCGTTGAATTCATGCAGGATGGGTACTATCACCGCTCCATAAGTCAGCGTGGCCAAAAACGCTACTGCCCAATGGGCTGAGTTACGGCCACATACAGCTATGCGGTCTCCCTTTTCTATTCCGGCAGCATGCATCATGATGTGCAGCTTCTCTATCTTTCGGGCTACGTCGTGATACTGCAATGTAGCACCTTTGTAGTCTGTCAGAGCATCTAGTAGCCAGTTTTCCTTGATCGATTTTTCGATGTAGGAATTAAAACTTGGTATATCGTTCATTGCACAATTTTCAAATTTTTGTGCAAAGGTAATATCTTTTTTGCACATTCGCAAAATTTTTGTGCAGTTTTTTGCAGTTTAGGGTGAAAAATAAAAATAATTGCGAATTTATTTTGTATTTTGCGTAAATTGTAGTAATTTTGCAGCCGATTTCGAAAAATTGGTTAATGAAGAACGACAACATGAAGAATCAGTACCGTATCAATGAGCAGATACGTGTACGTGAAGTGCGAATCGTTGGCGATGGTGGAAGCACCGTTGTTCCGACGCGTGAAGCATTGGATATGGCACGCGATCAGGGTGTTGATCTCGTCGAGATTTCGCCGAACGCCAATCCACCCGTTTGTCGTCTCATCGATTATTCCAAGTTCCTTTACCAGCAGAAGAAGCGCCAGAAGGAAATGAAGGCCAAGCAGGTGAAGGTCGAAGTCAAGGAGATACGTTTCGGACCTCAGACCGACGAGCATGACTATCAGTTTAAGTTGAAGCATGCCAAGGAATTTCTGGAAGAAGGTAATAAGGTACGCGCGTATGTATTTTTCCGTGGTCGTTCCATCCTGTTCAAGGAACAAGGCGAGGTGCTGTTGCTCCGTTTTGCCAATGACCTTGAGGAATATGGTAAGGTCGAAGGAATGCCATCACTCGAAGGCAAGAAGATGTTCCTTTATCTGGCTCCTAAGAAAGCCGGTGTCGCCAAGAAAAGCCAGCAGGCTCGCGACCGTGAGGCATCAAATGCTGAGACCAAGGATGCTCCTCGTCCACAGGCCGTTGAGGAGAAACCATCGAACGGCGGACTCTTGGCCAATGCGAAAATCAGTGCCGATGCGCTGAAAAAACTGACCGAGGAGGCCGAAGACGAATAAAAAGAAAAAGAGAAGGCGTCGCGCCCGGTATATGCGTAGTCGCCGATTTATTAATAACAATTTAAATTTTTAAAAACAATGCCAAAAGTAAAGACAAACTCCGGAGCGAAGAAAAGATTCGCGTTCACCGGTACAGGTAAGGTTAAGAGACACCACGCTTACCACAGTCACATTCTGACGAAAAAGACTAAGAAGCAGAAGCGCAATCTGCAGGGCTCAACACTCGTTGATGTAACAAACATGAAGCAGGTTCGCGACCTGTTGTGTCTCCGTTAATTCACCTATTGTCAAACATTTAAAGTAAAAGAAAACTATGCCAAGATCAGTAAATCACGTAGCATCACGTGCAAAACGTAAGAGAATTCTTAAGCTCACTCGCGGTTACTTTGGTGCCCGCAAGAATGTTTGGACAGTAGCCAAGAACACTTGGGAGAAGGGTCTTACCTACGCTTACCGCGACCGTAAGAACAAGAAGCGCACATTCCGTGCTCTTTGGATTCAGCGTATCAACGCTGCCGCTCGCCAGGAGGGTATGAGCTATTCTGTACTCATGGGTAAGTTGGCCAAGGCTGGTATCGAGATCAACCGTAAGGTTCTCGCTGACCTCGCCCTCAACAACCCCGAGGCTTTCAAGGCTATCGTAGCTAAGGTAAAGTAAGAATCAGTTGATTACAACAAACAAGAGGGAGTGTCTTGATGACGCTCCCTCTTGTTTGTTATACCTCGTAACTTACTTTTGCACAGGTATTTTATCAATACGCTTCTGGTGGCGACCGCCTTCAAACTCCGTGGTAAAGTACTCGTCCATAATCTTACGGGCCGTATCTTCATCGATGAAACGTCCGGGCATAACCAATACGTTGGCATTGTTGTGCTGACGAATCAGATGGGCAATCTCGGGAATCCAGCAGAGACCAGCACGAATCGACTGGTGCTTATTCAGCGTCATGTTGATGCCCTCACCGCTGCCACAAATGGCAATACCTGGGAATACCTCGCCCTTCTCGATACCCTCAGCCAACGCATGACCGAAGTCGCTGTAGTCGCACGAATCCTCCGTATACGTGCCATAGTCCTTATACTCGTATCCTTTCTCTTCCAGATACTTCTTCACGAATTGTTTCAGTGCAAAGCCTGCATGGTCGCTGGCTAGTCCGATAATCTTTGTTTCCATCTTTTCTTTCGCTTTAGGATTAAACATTGGTGCAAAGTTACAAATAAAATGTGAGCCCACCAAACGATGAGTCCTTTTTTTGTTATATAGTGCTTACATTGTAAAAAAGCTGTGCCGATGGTTGGTCAGTCCGCTTTTTTTGTGTATCTTTGCAGCAGATATGGGAAAAATCATTGTAGCAGGCATAGGACCTGGCAGTAAGGAAGACATCACACCTGCCGTGCTCGAAGCAGTACGGGAGGCTGATGCTGTCGTGGGGTATAAGTATTACTTCCAGTTCATCGAAGCATATGTGAAGACGGACTGTGAGTGTATCGACACGGGTATGAAGAAAGAACGTGAGCGTGCCGAACAGGCGTTCCGTTTAGCAGACCAGGGTAAGACCGTCTGTGTCGTATCGAGTGGCGATGCGGGTTTGTACGGTATGGCTCCGTTGATCTATGAGATGAAACGAGAACGTGTGGCCTGCGGTTTCCCCGCTGACATCGAAGTTGTTACCCTCCCTGGCATCTCTGCTTTCCAAAAGGCGGCCTCATTACTTGGAGCCCCCATCGGACATGATGTGTGTCTGATATCCCTTTCAGACTTAATGACTCCTTGGAACGTTATTGAACGACGCATCAAGGCTGCTGCTGTGGGTGATTTTGTGACGGCGGTTTATAATCCGAAGTCGCACGGCCGCTATTGGCAATTATATCGTCTGCAGGAACTCTTCCTTCAGGAACGTTCTGTCGACACCCCCGTAGGCTATGTTCGTCAGGCAGGTCGCGAGGAGCAAGAGGTCAAAGTTACGACATTGGGGGCCTTCGACCCTGAAGACGTGGATATGTTTACCGTCGTTCTGATTGGCAATTCGCAGTCGTATGTCGTTGACGGCAAGATGATTACGCCTCGCGGCTACTATCGTGAGGAGAAGCAGGAGGGTGTGAAACCCGGCCAGTCTATTATGATGGAAAGTTTCCGCACAATTCTCTCCGAGATGCAACATCCCGACGTGCCAACGTGGCGCCTATGGCCGTTGCTGCATGCCATTCATACGACGGTTGACTTCAACATGGAAGAGTGCCTTTGGATGGACGACCGTGCTACGGAGATTCTATACAATAAGGTGGTTGATGGCAGTCTGAAACATATCGTAACAGATGTCACGATGGCTGCCAGCGGTATCCGTAAGGGGGCTTTGGAACGACTGGGCATCGAGGTGCATTGCTACATCAACGACCCGCGTTCCAAACAGATGGCTGAACAGAAAGGCATCACCCGCAGTCAGGCTTGCATGCAACTGGCGGCGGAGGAATATCCCGAGGCACTCTATGTGGTGGGCAATGCTCCAACGGCACTCTTCGAAATTTGCGACTTGGTGCGTAAAGGCAAGATGCATCCCGTGGGTATCATTGCCGCTCCAGTCGGCTTTGTGCATGTTTGCGAAAGTAAACATGCTGTCAAGACGTTGAAACAGATTCCCAAGATAATTGTTGAGGGCAGAAAAGGCGGTAGCAATCTCGCTGCAACGCTGTGCAATGCGATACTTACTTTTGACGATGCCGAACAACTGAAACCAGGTCGCGACCTGTAAAATGATTACAGATTAAACGGATAATATGCAACGGTTCATCGTTATAGGAATTACGGACAATCCGAAACCTTGGTTTTCACCCGAAGTATTGGAAATCATCAAGAACGGCAAGGTGTTCTCGGGAGGCAAGCGTCACCATGAGATTGTGGCGTCGTTGCTGCCTGTAAATACAGAGTGGATAAATATTGCAGTTCCTTTGGATGCTGTTTTCAAGCGTTACCATGATGAAGTGGTGGTATTTGCTTCTGGAGATCCTTTGTTTTTTGGTTTTGCCAATACCTTGCGCCGTGAATTTCCTGATGCAGCTATTACAATCTATCCCTCCTTTAACTCCCTGCAGATGTTGGCACATCGTCTCGTGATGTCCTATCACGACATGCGTATTGTCTCGCTGACAGGCCGTCCTTGGCCGGAGTTCGATCGCGCGCTGATAGAAAAGGTAGGGAAGATTGGTGTGCTGACCGACAAGGAGCATACGCCTGCCGCTATTGCCCAGCGCATGCTGGATTACGGTTATACCTCTTATAATATGTATGTAGGTGAACACTTGGGAAACCCGCAATTAGAAAAGGTAACTACGATTTCCCTTGAAGAAGCCGTTCGTCGTGAGTTCTCTATGCCCAACTGCATGATTCTCGATGGCAAAACCGTCGAGCACACGAAACCATATGGTATCCCCGACAGTGCCTTTGTGCTCCTTGACGGTCGTGAGAAGATGATTACCAAGATGCCCATCCGGCTCTTGACGCTTCAGGCCCTCGATCTGCCTAAACGTCGTGTCTTCTGGGACATCGGTTTCTGCACGGGTAGTGTCTCCATCGAAGCGCGCCTACAATTCCCGCATCTACAGATAGAGGCTTTCGAAATCCGTCCTGAGTGCGAGGCTATCATCCATGAAAACGCCTGTCGCTTCGGTGCTCCCGGCATCAACATCCACATGGGCGACTTCCTGCAGGCCACCGTTCCCGTCGGTTCTCCGACGGGTTCCCCCGATGCCGTCTTTATCGGCGGTCACGGCGGCCATCTCAAAGAAATCATGGCGAAAGTGCTCACCGTCCTTGCCCCTGATGGCATCATTGTTTTCAATAGCGTCACATCCCCTAAAGTACCAACTAACAGTCGTCAACTTTGGGACGAGGTTTGCGAAGAGTTGGGCTTGCATCAGGAGGAACCGCTGCGAATTCATCTCAACGACTACAACCCCATCGAGATACTTAAAGCTCATCGATAACAATATATAGACCATAACAATGAAAAAGAACTTATTACTTCTGGCATTATTGCTATTATCCCTCACCGCAGCCAATGCGCAAGGAGACAACAAAGAAATCGTTAGTACCACTTCCGGAAAGGTCAGTGGCATCATGCAGGAGGGCACGATGGCTTTCCTCGGCATTCCTTATGCCAAAGTCGAGCGCTTCATGTCCCCGCAGCCCGTCAAGAAGTGGAAGGGTGTAAGAGCCTGCGACCACTGGGGACCGATGACTATGCAACCCACCAACCGTCCGATGACGGAAGAACAGATGTCGGAACAGTGTTGCGTGCTCAATGTCTGGACTACCGACGTAAAGGCTAAGAAGCCCGTTATGTTCTGGCTCCACGGAGGAGGTTTCGACAGCGGTACGTCCGAATGGGATCCGGGTATGCAACTGGCTAAGAAAGATGTCGTTGTGGTGGGTATCAACCATCGTCTGAACATCCTTGGCTTCCTCGACCTCTCCACGTGTGGCAAGAAGTATAAGTATAGTGGCAATGTGGGTATGCACGATGCTGTGGCTGCTCTCGAATGGGTGCGTGACAATATCGAACGCTTTGGTGGCGACCCCAACAACGTCACGATCTTCGGTGAGTCTGGCGGTGGCGGCAAGGTCGGCACGTTGATGTGTATGCCCAGAGCTAAGGGACTCTTCCACAAGGCTATTATCATGAGCGGCACCATCCTCAACGTCAATACTAAAGCGATGACCGAGGAGTTGGGCGAGGCTGTGCTCAAAGAACTGGGTATCGACAAAAAGAACATCGATAAAATCAAGGACGTTCCCTACAAGGACCTTTACGCTGCTGGTCAACGGGCAATGGCTGCCAGCATCGGCACACGACGTCCTGGCACTCCAATGATGTGGGGGTTCGGTCCTGCGCCCGATGGCGAGACATTGCTACAACAGCCCTTCCAACCCGACTTTGCAAGCATCAGCGACAATATTCCCCTCATGATTGGTACTACGTTCAACGAACTGCAACGACTGCGTTACAATCAGAAACTGACGCTTGCTGAGGCTCGTACCGAATTGCAGCGAACCTTTGGCGACGAAACCGATGCCTATATCAGCGCATTCGTCGAAGCCTATCCGGATGGCACCGTTGAACGCTTATCGCAAGACCTGTTGAGCATCGATTGGCTCTTCCGTCCCAAGACTATCATCACCGCCGATGCAATTACGAAGAAACGTCAGGCGCCAACCTATATGTATATGTTCACTTGGCGCTCGCCACTGAACAACGGTTCCATTCATGGCCACGAATTGAAGTTCTGCTTCAACACCCTCCATCGTGCCAAAAACGATCTGCCTAATCCCACTGCCGACGACCTGCTGTTGGCAGACAAGATGAGCAGCGTCTGGGCGCAGTTTGCCCACAACGGCAATCCTAACATCGATGCGCTTCCTGCCTGGCAACCCTATACCGCAGAGAATGGCGAACTGATGGTGTTCGACTACAACTGTCGCATCCGCCACAATCCGGACCGCCAGCTTGAGGATATTATAAACCGCCATTGCTTCAAGCAGTTGGATGCCTTTAATGCTAAGAAAAAATGAAGATAGCCATCATACAAATCAGCGAGGCAGGAGCAACCATTGCCTTCCGTCTCCAGCAGCAGTACCCAACAGCCGTTACCGTATGTCGCGATGCCATCGCGACAAATTGGAAGAAGTTCGACGCCTTTGTCTTCATCGGGGCGATGGGTATCTGCGTGCGAACCATCGCGCCCTACGTCAAAGACAAGCATGAAGACCCTGCGGTGGTCTGTATCGACTCATTGGGAAAGGACGTCATTTCAGTGCTCAGTGGACACATCGGTGGTGCCAACGACTTGACACGCCAGATTGCCGCTATCCTTGATGCCCATGAGGTCATTACTACACAAAGCGACAATGCCGGACTTTGGGCACTCGATACCTTTGAACAACGCTTCGACTGGCCTGTAGCCAGCGACATTGAGGACATGAACGACTGCATTTTTGCTTTCATCAATCGCAAACCTACAGCCTTGCTATTGGAGGCTCGCGACGAGGGTACCGACTACTTGGAAGCGACGAAGCCCGACCACGTCACCATCATCAATGACATCAGCGAAGCCGACCCTCGAAAATACAAATTGCTCATCATCGTGTCGCCTTACAATCGCTCTGCGCCCTACGGCATGCTGGAGTTGCATTTCGTGCCGATGGTGGGGACGATAGGATTTGGATTGGCTCATCACCCTGATGACTATTATGCTATTTACGACCAGATTGATGAGGCTTTTGCCGAACGTGGTATTCTGCCTTGTGCCCACCGCTATTGTACCATCGACGTGAAAGAGGACGAGGAGTTCTGTGCGATGCTTGAAGATGAATACGACGAAGAAGTGGTCTTCTTTACGGCTGACGAACTGGCTGCCGTCGATGTTCCTAATCCCAGCGATACCGTTGCCAAACACGTGGGGACTCCCAGCGTCTGCGAGGCTGCTGCCATCCTCGGCTCCAATCATGGCAAACTCATCATTCCCAAAGTGAAAGGCAAAAACTGGACCGCTGCTTTGGCTATCGACCGCGCCCATCTTCGCGAAGGTCGTGTGCTCGGCGGTTCTGCCGCCGAGACCGCCGCTATCCTCAGCGGGCAAACCGCTGAGCATACTGCCCACATCGAAATCGTTGGCGCAGGACCTGGCGACCCTGATCTCGTTTCTGTTCGTGGGCGTAAGATGTTGGAGAAGGCTGACCTCATTCTTTATGCAGGCTCATTGGTACCTAAGGCATTGACAGAATGCCACAAGCCTGGCGCTGTGGTCAGAAGTTCTGCTGATATGAATCTCGAAGAGCAATGCGCCCTGATGAAGGAGCACTACGACAAGGGTCATTTCATAGTTCGTCTGCATACTGGTGACCCCTGCATCTTTGGCGCCATTCAGGAACAAATGGCCTTCTTCGACGCCAACCATATGTCGTATCACATCACCCCAGGCATTTCGTCGTTCCTCGCTGCTGCTGCCGAACTACGCTCCCAGTTTACCATTCCCGAACGCACGCAGACCATCATCCTGACGCGAGGCGAGGGCAGGACACCTATGCCCGAAAAAGAACAACTGCACCTGCTGGCTCGTAGTCAGAGTACCATGTGCATCTTCCTCTCTGCTGCCATTGTCGACGACGTCCAGCGCGAGCTCCTTCAGGAATACCCTGAAGATACTCCCGTCGCTGCCTGCTACCATCTGACGTGGCCCGACCAGCGCATCTATCGCGGTGTATTAAAAGACCTCGCGAAGATAGTTCACGACAATAACCTCACTCTCACCACGATGCTCGTGGTTGGTGAGGCTATCGACAACCGTGCCGGTCTCTCCGAATTGTATAACAAACATTTCACCCACCTTTTCAGGCAGGGTGACGCTTCATAAGGTTTAAAACTCGGTTATGGGCGGTCGGTCGCAATAATAAGCCCGCCCGCCCGCAATAATAAGCACGGCCGTGCACATTGATGCGCACGGCCGCCCGAATCCACTTACCTAGGCATTTGCTCCCTTTTACATAGGCACTTTCTCCCTGTTTGCACGGCACTTTTCCCCTTCAGCTGCCCGCGAACACGCACGGAGGTAGACTTAGGTAATCTATTATCTACTTACTGATGTTCTGAGTGACTTCCACTTTGGCGCGGATGACGTAATCGGTAGGAATCATCAGTCTTTGTGAAGATACATACTTCAAGGGTGCTGCTTCTAAGTCGCCTGTCTTCTTGCTGGTGGTGAAACTTGCCACACCGTTGCAGAGGGGAACGGTCGCACCGTTCGGCATTTTTACTTCCTTGACGTCAATGATGAGACGCCTTTTTTGGTTGGCAAGTACACGCTGTTTCAATGAGGTGCGCACACGTGCCGAAACCTGTGAACCTTTGGGAATAGCGATCTCGCCCGTTTCCAATTTCACGTCGTCGGCCGTTGCCAGCTCTATCATCTGACCTTCTTTCAAGTCATAGGCATTGATGTCCTGAGTTGCCACAACGGGAACCTCAGTACCTGCTGTGAGATACTTTTGGGCGTCTGCCTGAGTGACTCCTGCCACCAGAGTCATCAAAAAGAATGCTATTTTCTTCATATCCTATATAATATTAATAGGTGTAGATTTCTCCTGTCATAGAAGCATGTCCGTCTTGGAAAAATCCGCCTGACTGACTCTGCTGGCTCAACAGCAGTACGATACATCCGCCACGAGCTGCTGCCTCCTTGCGAATCTTCTTCATCGTCTTCTCGCTGAAGTGACCAGCTGTAGTAGAGAACGACCACGTGCCAGTAGAGTGTTTCTCGACCTGTCCGAGCGACTTGAGTCCCAACACCTCGTTCTTGTCGTTTACTATGCGCACCTTCTCCCAGTCTTTCTCAGACTCAATAAAGATTTTCTGCGACATCTGCTGTACACGTCCACTGGAGAAACGAACCTCAGAGATTGCTGCACGTCCAATGATGTTGTTGACATCCTCGTTCTCATAGCAGAACTTGATGAAGTAATCAGTCACTTCGCTAACCTTGCCTTTGGCTATTGTGCCATTGTGGAATACCACTTCGTCCTGAGCAGCGCAATGAAGGCTGACAAAAAGGAACATAACATAAAGTAATCTTTTCATAATCGTATGTATTAATGCAGTTTATTTATAATTTGGCGACAAAGATACGAAATAAAAAGCAACAGTGCAAATAATTGAATGCTATTTTTATATTATTGCTAAATTTTGGCACAGTATTGTGTCTATTCTGCAAAAAATGTTTATCTTTGCAGCATGATACTTGTATTCGGCGGGACGACGGAAGGTCGTAGGGCGGCAGAGGTGCTGGAAGAGGCTGGTTGTAGCTATTATTACAGCACGAAGACGGGCGAGCAGGAACTGGCGCTACATCATGGTGTGCGCACGGACGGGGCGATGGACGGTGAGGCTATGCGGCAGTTTATCCGTGAGCACGCGATACGGCTGGTGGTGGATGCTGCCCATCCATTTGCTGCGACATTGCATCGGACGATAGCTGAGGTGGCGTCTGACATGCGGACTCCGGTCATCCGATATGAAAGAATCTATCCGCCAAGAGATTCTGATATCACATGGATTGACGACTACGAGCAAGTGCCGAAAGATATTCATTCGTTGTTGGCAACGACTGGGGTACAGAGCATCAGCAAGCTGAAATGGCTGGAGGCGGAAGGGGTAAAAGTAATATATAGGATTCTGAATCGGGAGAGTAGTATCCACTTGGCGCATGAGCAAGGGGCGACGGACGAACAGCTGTGCTTCTTTGAGGACGAGAGTATGCCCGAAGCCGATGCTATTCTTCTGAAGGAAAGCGGCCTCAGTGGCGGGTTTGTAGAGAAGGTGGGTGAAGCACGCGAAAAAGGCATGCGGATTATCGCCCTTAAACGTCCGGAAATTACACACGGGAGTTCCCCCATTAATCGGGGGAACGGCCTCGCGCCAGGGGGGGAGTTGTTCCTCTGTTCTGTCGTCAATGGTCCGTATGGATTGCGGCGGGCGGTGGAAAAGCTGTTGCCGGAGTTTTTCCCTTTACATAGCGGGCTGACGTCGGGGACTTGTGCAACGGCGGCGGCAATTGCAGCGACGAGGCGGTTGCTGTATGGCGAGACGCCCGCGGAAGTGGCGGTATTGTTGCCGAATGGTGAGACGATTCCTGTGGCTGTGGGTTATGGCGACGGGTATGCGTATTGCATAAAGGAGGCCGGCGACGACCCGGACGTGACGAACGGCATCGAGGTGAGGGCGAGCGTTGAAAGTAGCGAGCGCTTTGAGATATGCGGAGGTGAGGGCGTGGGGCGGTTCACGCTGCCTGGGTTTGATTATCCGGTAGGCGAGGCGGCCATCAACAAAGGACCGCGTCAGATGATTCGGAAGAATATCGATCGAGTCATCAATGAATTGTCAATTGTAAATTATCAAATGTCAATTACTATAAGCGTGCCGAATGGTGAGGAGATTGCCAAGCGGACATTTAATCCGCGTTTGGGCATTGAGGGCGGTATCTCGATTATTGGCGTGAGTGGTATCGTGAAGCCGTTCTCGGAGGAGGCGTTTATCGACAGCATTCGCAAGTGTATGGAAGTGGCTAAAGCCAGCGGTTCTTTAACCGATGGTCAAAGTGTGGCGTTGCAATCGGAGCGCGTGGTAATCAATAGCGGCGGCAAGAGCGAGCGCTTTGTGAAGACGATGTATCCGGACTTACCCCAGCAGGCATTTGTGGAGTACGGCAATTATATTGGTGATACATTGAAAATCGCCAACGAATTGGGTATCAAGAATATAACGCTTGGTGTGATGCTGGGTAAGGCCGTCAAATTAGCTGCTGGAAATCTGGACACGCATAGCCGTAAGACGACGATGGACAAGGCGTTTATTCAGCAGATGTTGCAGGAGGCAGGCATCAGCATCGACATCAGCGACATGACACTGGCACGGGAGCTATGGGAACGAATCCCAGAGTGCGGGCGAATTCCGTTCGCCCATGTCGTCATTCACCATTGCTACGAGCATTGCGCCCCGCTGTTATCCAACGGCGAACTCACGATATTATTGATTGACGACAATGGAAAGATATATGAAGTATAAAGACTTGTTTATTGATTTCGACGACACGCTGTATGATACTTACGGCAATGCCGTCATTGCCTTGCGGGAAACGTTCGAGGCATTTCATTTGGAGCGTTACTTTGCCGACTCGAAAGTGTTCTACGATGCCTATTGGGCTGCGAATATCGACCTGTGGACACGCTACTCGAAAGGAGAGATAGACCGCCCGTATCTCATCGTCGAACGTTTCCGTCGCCCTTTGTCCGCGGGTGACGGTTTGCCCGTCACCGAAGACCTTTGTCTGGAGATGAGCGACAAGTTTCTCGATTTTTGCTCGTCGAAGCCGGGCGTCATTGATGGTGCTCATGAGCTGATGGATTACCTCCGCAAAAAAGGTTATCGCATGCACATGACGAGCAATGGTTTTCACGAAGTGCAGTATAAGAAGTTGGCGGCCTGTGGACTGCGCGACTATTTCGATACCATTATCCTGAGTGAGGATGCGGGCGCCAACAAACCCTCGCCGATTTTCTTCGATTTTGCGATGGCGATGACGGGTGCCGAACGAGAGGCCACGCTGATGATTGGCGATAACCTGAATACCGACGTCCTTGGGGCCTTGAATGCCGGCATCGACGCCATGCTCGTCAATCGCTGGAACATCGAAAAAACAGATATCCCGCAAACCGTGACGTTCGTTGTTAACAGCCTGCGGGACATCATGAAAATCCTTTAATCCGTGGTCTTATTCCCCTACGTCATTCTTCCTACGACCAAAGAGCACGGCGGCAATGACAGGGGCACCGACGAGGGCCGTGACGCTGTTGACGGGTAGGGCTCCCTCGAAGCCCGGCATGCGGGCAATGAAGTTGCATACCAAAGCCAAGGCCGCTCCACATAGGGCAGTGGCGGGCAACAGTACGCGATGATCGCTGGTGCGGAATAGGGCTCGCGCCAAATGAGGCACGGCCAGTCCGATGAACATGATGGGGCCGCAGTAGGCGGTGACGATAGCCACCAGAACGCCCGAACAGACGATAATCAGCATGCGCGCCCGTTGTACATTGAGGCCGAGATTGGCAGCATAGCGTTCGCCCAACAACAGCATATTCATGGGTTTTACCAGCAGGAAACTGATGGGCAGCAGGATGCACATCAATACCACGAAAAGCACCATCTCGTCACCCGACACGCGTGAGAAAGAGCCCAGTCCCCAGACAACGAAAGACTTTACGTCTTCCTCTGGCGACAGGAACTTCAGTACACCGATGATGGCGTTGGCCAGATAGCCGATCATTACACCTATTATTAATAAGGTGACGTTGCCCTTCACCTTTTGTGATATCCAAACGATGAGCAGCATCACGGCCAGTGCACCCACGATCGCTGCTACCGACATGGCAGCATCGCCAAGGTAGCCGAGCCGGCTTAGTGCCACACCGCCAATCTTTCCTGACAGCAGGACCACAAAGGCGACACCAAGTGCCGAGCCGTTGCTGATACCCAGAACTGACGGACCAGCCAACGGGTTGCGGAAAACGGTTTGCATCTGCAGTCCGCTGACGGCAAGACCCGCGCCGGCAACGATAGCCGTCAATACTTGTGGCAGTCGTGAACTGATGACGATATTGGTCCATATCTCGGAGTCAGAGCCAGCACCAATCAGGATGCTGCAGACTTCGCCGACAGGGATACGCACCGTGCCGAGCAGCAAGTTCACTACTACTAGCACGACGATGGATATTAACAGGATGATGAATTTCGATACTTTCATTTCAACAGACGGTAGTACTTCGGGGTGTAGTCGGATTCGACGAGTTCTGGGTGGAAGATGGCCACAAAGTCTTTCAGCAGCACGTCGGGTTCTACGGGAGCAATCTCGTAGTAGGGCTGTTGCTTCATGTTGCAGTAGATGACCTTCTTCTCCTTAAAGGCCTTGAAGAGTTCATTACGCGGTTCGCTGGCTTTCAAGGCTTCGTACGAGAACTCACCGGGATAGCTGTTCAGAATGCGCCAGTAGTCGGCATTGGCCGAGAGGGCATACATCTTTTCAAACTCCAGATTCTCGCCACTAGTCTCTTCGTCGTTGATGACGTAGTCAGCACCGGCATCGCGGAAAATCTGCGCCAGATAGTTTTTGCCACCTACGGCATGCCATGTGCCGTAATGCATCTCGCCGCTAGTAACGGTGGGCTTTTGGCCATTAGCTGTTAGCTGTTGGCATTTTGCCTTTAGGCCGTTATAACGTTGCTCGATACCGGCAAACAGTTCGTTGGCCTCGCGCTCCTTACCGATAAACATACCAACGAACTTCACCCATTCAGCCTGTCCCAGTGGGTCGAGCTCCTTATAGCCCAAGTGGGGCACTAGCGTGATTTTCGTCTCCTTGATGGCATCGTAGCCGCCACGCTTTGAGGGCGAAATGAAGATGACGTCGGGATTAGCTGCCAGCACCAGTTCGGTATCGAACTCTCCCTCCATACCAATTTTTACTATCTTGCCGTCTTTTACGCGCTGCAGGATGTCTTTGTCGAACAGGTTCTTTGTGCCCGTAATGCCCTTTACAACATCGTGGGCATCAAGCACGGTGAAGTTCGACAATTGCAAGGCCGTCATGCAGATGGTGTTCTTGATAGGTACACGCACCTTTGTATAGCCGTTGGGCACTTCTGCGTCGTAGGCACTAACCAAGGCAAAGTGCTCGTGCTTGCCCACATCCACCAAACGAATGTCGGCAGAGTCGCGAACGGTAAAGCCCGTTGCGTACTTTACGTCGATAGTGACAATGGAATCACTCGATGTCTCGTCGGCATTTTGCGATGTGGCTTTCTTGCCCGAACAGGCGCAAAGTAGGGCTGCAATTGCCAAGAAAATGACAGATTTCTTCATTTCTATTTGCATATATTTCGTATTTACCTTGCAAAGTTACGAATTTATTTTGTAACTTTGCAAACAAATAGCAACAATATGCAAATAAATATTGACCAGACACGATGGTATGACCGCATTTGGGCGTCGTTTATCTTTTTTACACGACTGCCTTTCTGGCGACTGCATCAACCAGCGCAGGAGTGTTATAAGACGGTGGTGGAGCATTGGCCGCTGACGGGTTGGCTCACGGGTGGGCTGATGGCTGCAACGCTATGGGTGGGCAGCATGTATCTGCCTTACGCGGTGGCAGTGCTATTGGCTATCGTGGTCCGCTTGCTTGTGACAGGTGCCTTGCATGAAGACGGACTGGCGGATTTCCTTGATGGCTTTGGGGGCGGAGGCTCTGACCGCGACCGCATCCTCACCATCATGAAAGACTCGCACATTGGCACGTATGGTGTCATCGGACTCATCCTATACCATCTTTTATTAGCGGCAACGCTCCTGTCGATGACGCCCACGATGGCGGCATTGACTATTCTGGCGGCATCACCTTATGCCCGCATGGTGACGGCACAGCTCATCATGATGATGCCTTATGCCCGACGTGAAGAAGACGCGAAGGCAAAGACCGTTTATCGCAAGATGGACTGGCGTGCTAGCGTCAGCCTCGCCATACAAGGACTTTTGCCGATGGGGCTATATCTGTGGTATACGGGCCTGCCGTGGGAATTGGTCATCTTCCTGCCTTGCATCGTGATGTATTTCCTCTATCTGCTTATTTGGAACAAGCTCCGTGGCTATACGGGTGACTGTTGTGGAGCGGTGTGTCTGTTGGTAGAACTGGCAGTTTGTTTAGTTGTTTGTGCCCTATGAAAAAGATTATTCTAATTACTGGCGGTCAACGTTCTGGAAAAAGTACAAAAGCCGAGGAATTGGCGTTAAGCCTATCGGATAGTCCCGTGTATGTGGCTACTGCCAAGGTGTGGGACGAAGAGTTCCGTGAACGCGTCCGCAGGCACCAAGAGCGACGCGGCCCTCAGTGGACGAACATCGAGGAGGAAATCCATCTGAGCCGTCACGACCTGACGGGTAGGGCAATGACTCCAACGTCGATAAATCGTTAGAGCTGGCTAAGGCTGAGTTTGACGCTTTCACCAATCACGATGCTACCTATATCTTTGTGACGAATGAAATTGGTTTGGGTGGTGTGAGCGAGAATGCCCTTCAGCGCAAGTTTACCGACCTACAGGGTTGGATGAACCAGTATATTGCGCAGAAGGCTGATGAAGTCATACTGATGGTGAGTGGAATAGAAATAAAAATCAAATGAAGACGTTCAATATTCATCCTATAGACCGCTCGATGCAGGCGGCGATACAAGCAAAGATAGATAACCTGAACAAACCCAAAGGTTCGTTAGGGCGATTGGAAGAGTTGGCCATGCAGATGTGTCTGATTCAGCAGACGTTAGCGCCTTCATTGGCGCGTCCTTGTCATCTGCTTTTGGGTGGCGATCATGGCATTGAACGCGAGGGTGTGAGTGTATCGCCCCGTGAGGTCACCTGGCAACAGATGATTAACTTCACCCGTGGCGGTGGTGGCGTCAATATGTTTTGTCGTCAGCATGGTTTTAAGTTGCGTGTTGTGGATGTGGGTGTTGACTACGACCTGTCTGACGTTCCAGGAATTATTGACCGCAAGATAGCCCGCG
This sequence comes from uncultured Prevotellaceae bacterium, assembly GCA_902800245.1. GTDB lineage: Bacteria > Bacteroidota > Bacteroidia > Bacteroidales > Bacteroidaceae > Prevotella. The sequence goes on along the minus strand of CADCDY010000013.1, from coordinate 34,846 downwards.
GCACCAAAAACTTCCTGTATGAACCCGCTATGAGTGAGGAGGAATTTAATCAGGCGATTCAAATAGGCAGCGACCTTGTGGATGATTGCATTGCTGAGGGTTGTCGCATCCTTTGCATTGGAGAAATGGGCATTGGCAATACCTCGCCTTCGAGCATCTGGATGAGTCTGTTTGGTGATATTCCGTTGAAGGAGTGCATCGGTGCTGGCGCTGGCCTTAATAACGATGGCATTCGTCATAAATATGAAGTGCTTTGTCGGGCAGTTAGCAATTGGCAATTGGCAGTTAGCACTAATCCTAAGCTAACAGCTAACAGCGAAAAGCTAATAGCCTATTTCGGTGGTTTTGAGATGATTGCTGCTATTGGCGCCATGCTTCGTGCTGCCGAGCAACACCTTGTAATATTGGTCGACGGCTTTATCATGACGGCCTGTGCTTTGGCCGCTATCCGGCTCTATCCTGACTCGCAAGACTACATGATATTCACCCATTGTGGCGACGAGAGCGGCCACAAGATGATGCTTGATATGGTGGATGCCAAGCCCCTGTTGCATTTGGGTTTGCGATTAGGCGAGGGAACAGGTGCCTTATGCGCGTTCCCCATCATTGATTCAGCTGTTCGCATGATGAACGAGATGAACAATTTCCAGAACGCGAAGATAACGAAATACTTCTGATCCTTATAGCTTTACACTCGAGATATCCACGAGGCCATTCACGATGGCATAAATGGTGAGGCCCGCAGGAGAGTGAATCTGTAATTTGCGCGCAATGTTGCGACGATGGGTGATGACGGTATTGACGGAGATGCACAGACGGTCGGCAATCTCCTTGTTCTGCAGACCTTGCACCACACCAATGATGACATCGCGTTCTCGGTCGCTGAGTGCCTCGTTGGCATCCTGTCCACTCTTGAACACCATTTGCGAAATGTTCTTCGAGACGTCCTCCCGATTTGTGGTCCGTTCGAGACGTTTGATGGCTGGTGTGAAGATATGGTCTTCGACCTCTGCGTGCTGGCGTAACCATTCCTCGTTGTTATATATGTCGTAAAGCGTTGCCGTCAGTTGGTTGTTACGATGTGCATCGGCTGGCAAGTACTTGATAATCATGAGTTTCAGTTCACGAAGCTTCTTGTCCGTCTGTTCGTGGTGCTTCGAGAAGGTCTCGACATTATAGTCGTTCATAGGACGGCCGTCAAGTAGCGATTCGACATAAGGGAAGAGCGTTTTCTCCTCGTATTTCATGTGGCGACGAATCTCCTGTGCATACTCCTCATACAGTTTCATGATGAGCATGCCCAGCGCATCGTTCTCGCTGATGCTTTCCTGTAACTCACGGCGGATGAAGGGCAGTTGGAAGTCAAGATAGTACGTGTGGCTGGCCTTTAGATAGTGTAACAGCGTAGGCACGTTGATTTGTTCGTCATCCTCATAAGTGGTGATGTCGTTCAGTTGTGCGTTGACTACTGCCAGGAAGGTGTAAGTATCCACTCCGTTCATCTGGCATGTCTCGCTGACTGTCTTGTCGCCAAAACCCAGATTGATGCCAAACGAACCCAATGCCTGCAGCACACTGTAGTTGTCCTTGATGAGCGTTATCATCTTGTCGCCCGCCTCATACATCTTCACGTTCTTCATCTTGCGTACCTTATTAATAATTTGACGGTGCAAAATTAATCATTTTCCATGAAACGTGCAATAGTCCTGAAGGCATTTCATTATTTTTAGGTATTGCGGTATTTGTTGAAACTCCTTACCTTTGCAGCCGAAATTGAAAGTGTATGTGAAAATGAAAAGAATTGGATTCGCATTATTTGTATTTGTTAGTTTAAACTGCTGGGCGGGAAACGACGGAGACAGCATCCGTCGCTCACGTCTCAGCGTAGGAGGCTATGGCGAGGCGGTGTTTTCGCGTAATTTCTATAGCGATCATGTAAGCCGCTATAGTCAACCTGAGGAACATAAGAACGACCCCAGTCATGGACGTTTCGACATTCCCCACGCAGTCATCTATTTAGGTTACGACTTCGGCAAGGGCTGGACGTTCGGTACCGAGATTGAGTTCGAACACGGAGGAAACGGCATTGCTTACGAAAAGGAAGACGAAGAAGGTGGAGAATGGGAACAGGAAACCGAGAAAGGCGGTGAGGTAGAGCTGGAGCAGTTCTGGATTCAGAAGTCGTTCTCGCGTGCCGTCAATGTTCGCGCCGGACATATCGTAGTACCTGTCGGTCTGACCAATGCCCATCACGAACCTCTGAGTTTCTTTACCGTCTATCGTCCTGAGGGCGAGAGCACTATCATGCCCTGCACGTGGCACCAGACGGGCGTATCGCTGTGGGGCCGATATAAGGATTTCCGCTACGAGGCACAGTTCGTGGCAGGTCTGAATGCCGACAACTTCACCAACGTCGGGTGGATTAAGAAAGGCCATAAGTCGCCACTGGAGTTCGACGTTGCCAATAAGTATGGCGTATCTCTGCGTCTGGACAACTACACAGTTCCCGGCTTGCGCATCGGACTCAGCGGATACTACGGTCATAGCATCGGCAATAGCTATCCGCGCAATGCCAACGGTGTGGATGCGGAATACAAAGGCGTGGTGGCTATTGGTGCCTTCGACTTCACGTATAAAGCCCATAACTGGATTGTTCGTGGACAGGCCGATTATGGTTATCTGGGCGATGCAGAACAACTGAAATATGTGTATAACCGCCTGAACTCAAAGTCGCCTTACAAGCATTCGGCCTTTGTGTCGAAGAATGCCTATGCTGTAGGTATCGAAGCCGGTTACGACGTGTTCTCGCAGATTCCGCAGATGCGTGCGGACAATCAAAAATTATATATTTTCGGTCGCTACGAAGCATATAACCCCTACGCTAGTAATACCAAGGGCACAGCTTACGACTATACTGCCGTAAAGCGTATGGCATTTGGCGTGAACTATCATCCCGTGCCCCAGATAGTTGTCAAGGCTGAATATTCGAAGCGGTTCCTCAAGTCCATCTACAACGACGAACCCAGCTTCAATATCGGAGTGGCGTATGAGGGATTCTTCCTTTAATCGGAATCACGAAATAATGGAATTACGGAATAATGGTATAACGAAATAATAATAAAAAAGAAATGAAAAAGATTATTTACTCTTTGGCCCTGATGATGGGCATGATGACATTTACTGCTTGTAGCAGTGACAGCAACGACAACAATGACAATGTCGACAAGTACAAAGACCGCTCATATGGTACGGCGGCCATTGATGCCTGTGGTGATGTCGTGAATCGGTTTGAGGCAGCCAATAAGGTGATTGCTCAGGCAAATCTGACCGCAGAGCAGGAGGAATATCTGCGTCAGGTACTGACAGGATTGGTTAGCAATGTAATCATTCCTACATACACCAATCTGGCTAATGACGTGGAAGATTTGGAGAAGACCCTTAACGGTCTGACCGTCAATACCATTACCCAGGCACAGATTGATAAGGCGTGCACAGACTTCAAGGCTGCACGACTGAACTGGGAACAATCGGAGGCTTTCCTTATGGGTGCTGCCAGCGATTTCGACATCGACCCCACCATCGATTCTTGGCCTTTGAACCGTACGCTGTTGCTGAGCTATTTCAACAACGGCATGGACGAAGAGATGCTTGAAGATGCTACTATTCTCGGTTTCCACGCTCTGGAGTTCATCCTGTTCCGCGACGGTCAGCCTCGTAAGGTTGCCGAGTTGCAGGGTAACGACACTTATAAGAACTTCGAGAAAGTCAGCGGTGCTCAGGAATTGGCATACGCCCAGACCATCTGCAAGCTTCTGAAAGAGCGTTGCTTCCAGTTGCAGGTTGCCTGGGAGGGAGAAACCGCTCAGAATGCTAACCGCGTCAATGTTGTTAAGGCTGCAGGTCTCGATTACACTACAGAGGCCGGTCTGAGCTATGGTACCAATCTTATTACGGCTGGCTTTGATGGCAGTAAGAGTACGTTTAGCTCACTGAAAGACGCCATTGCTCAGGTGTTGAGCAATGATGAGGGTTCGTGTGTGGCTATTGCCAACGAGGTGGGTACCGCCAAGATTGCCAATCCTTTCTCTGCTGGCGACGTGTCTTACGTGGAGTCCCCCTATAGCTACAACTCCATCAAGGACTTCCAGGATAATATCCGTTCTATCCGTAATGTGTGGTATGGCAGCACCAACGGCAATGCAGCCAGCGTTTGTTTCAATGGTTTCTTTGCCAGTGTCGAAAAGAATGATGTTAACACGAAGGTTACTGGTGCTTTCAATGATGCCATCAATAAGATTGGTGCGATGCCGGCTCCTTTCGTGAAGTACTGCTGCACCATCTGGAACATCAACTTCGAGGACGATGAGGATTGGGAGACAGAAGAATAATCATTAACAGACATCAAATATGAACAAACTATCACGACTATTTTTCGTGAGCATGCTGGCAGCCCCAATGCTGTCAGCATGTTCCGACGATAACGACAGCCTGTCGAATCTAGGCCCTTTGACGCCTGAGGAACAGACGTTTGGCAAGGCTGTTGGAAACTTTACTGCCGAGGAATGGTATCCTGGTGGACAGTTGGGAACCACAGAAAAAGCCAGCTATTCGGCTCCAGCTCCGGCAGTGACCAATCAGGCTGGTATGGAGGAAGACTTCATCGTTGGTGAGGGCTTCTTCGAGAAACTCTACACTTTCGAACAGGAGCCTCGTAAGGGTCTTGGTCCTGCATGGGTGCGTAACTCGTGCATTGCTTGTCACCCCAGCTATGGTCACGGCAAGCGCCAGACGGAATATCGTGCTAACACCATCGGCAACGGTTATCTGCTGGTCATCTATCATCCTGATACCAATGGCTATATCACGGAAGTAACGGGAATGCCTCAGACGCAGGCCATGTCACCTTTTAAGGCACCCATCGACGAGAGTCAGATTTCTATTGAGTGGAAGAACGTCACGGAAATGGAGAGTGGGCTGCCCATGCAGTTTGCGGACGGCGAGACGTATGCCCTAATCTATCCGGAGGTGCGCATTCCGCATTCGGCGTTCAGCACCAATCCGAAACCATCGAACTACGACGTTCGTCTGGAATCCATTGATGACGAGGAAATCGAGGCGCAATGGAAGGCTGAGGCTCCATATGTCGAACTGAATCCCGCCATGTGGGACAAGGAGGCTGGCAAGTTCAAGGCTTCTGCCTACTACTCTGCCGGTTATAACGATACAGGAACATTCCACGGCGACCACGGTCCCCTGAAGCGTTTCACTTATGCTATGACGCGCGGCACATTACAGGACGGAGCTGGTGCCAACGCCATTTGGAACATCACCAACGTCACCCGCAGCGACCGTCACTGGCTTTACACCACTCCTGCTTGGGCAAAGGCGCAGAGCGAGGATGAAGATGTGCTCAAATATATCAGGGAGCATGGTGCTTCCGAGTCGAGCATCCTGCATCCTTATTATGCCGACGGCACCAGCGAAGGTATTGCCAATCGTGTGAACGAGATTCTGAGCTGTTCGTCGATTGCCAAGAAGGAGACTTTCGACAAGTATCTCTACTTCGGTGCGCCTTACAACGGCAAAGATGAGATGACAGACAAGCAGTATTATCAGTTTATGGTTTGGCACCGTGGTCTCGCAGTTCCTGCTGCACGTAATCTGAACGACACGCAGGTACAGCGCGGCAAGGAGTTGTTCTCGAAGATGGGCTGTGCCCAGTGTCACCGTCCGTCTTGGAAGACCGGCAAGGACGATATGTGGGTGGATGCTTCCACGAAGGCCTACGCCAAGAGTGTGGGCAAGGATGCGAGCAAGATGTTGCCGAAATATCCCAACCAGACCATTTGGCCCTATACCGATATGGTGCAGCACCGCCTGTTTATGAAGAACGATATCCGCACGGGCTGGTGTCGCACTACGCCGTTGTGGGGGCGCGGACTGAGCCGTGTGCTGACGGGTGCTGACGACCGATTGCACGACTGTCGCGCACGCACCGTCCTTGAGGCGATTATGTGGCACGGCTACTCGAAGCAGTCGGATGGCTATCGCGCTACCGAACAGTTCTTCCATCTGTCGAAGGACGATCGTGACGCCGTCATTAAATTCATCGAGGCGATATAATAAACGGGCGGTTTTTCCGTTAAAATAGTATGAAGAAGACCGTCGTCATCCTATATATTGTGGTGGTTGCCGTCATGGCAGCCGCCACAATCGTTGAGAACGCTCAAGGCACGGAGTTTGTCGCAGAAAACATCTATGGCGCTTGGTGGTTTTCTGCATTGTGGGCTTTGCTGGCGGCGGCAGGCATCTTCTGGTTTGTCAAGAGCAAGGTTCGCCGTCCGTCAATAGTGGTGCTTCATCTGTCGTTCTTGGTCATTCTTGCCGGCGCCCTGTTGACGCATCTGACGGCAGTGCAGGGTGTCGTTCCTTTGCGTAGGGGAATACCTACAAATGAGTATCTCACTCGCGACATGCGACTTCACCATTTGCCGTTCACCATCAGTCTGGAGGACTTCGAAATCAAATATTACGACGACAGCGATGATCCGTCTGACTATATCTCCCGCGTCACGATTGACGGCGAGCCCATTACCATCTCGATGAACCATATTGCCAGTCGTAGCGGCATCCGTCTCTATCAGATGGACTTCGACCCCGACTTGCAGGGCAGCATCCTCGCCATGAATAGCGACCCGTGGGGAATTCCCGTTACCTATTGCGGCTACGCGCTGCTCTTCGTGGCGTTGCTGTGGATACTCATCGACCCCAAGGGCCAGTTCCGTAGTCAGTTATCTGAACTGCGAGGACGTCGTTATTGGCTGTTGTCCGTTCTCCTCTTGTTCGTTTACGCCTTCCTGCTCTACCACTTCCTGGGTAAGTATTCTTCGGCCAACCATCCGTTGCCGGTGCTCAACTCCTGGCTGTTGCCCGTCCACGTATCTACTATCATCATGGCTTATCTGCTGTTGTTCGTTGCCATCTTTGTGCGTGCCATGCTTTATCCGGCACTCGCATTCCTTGGCTATGGCATCTTCATCGGCGCCATTTGGGCCAACGTGTCGTGGGGCAACTACTGGTCGTGGGATCCGAAAGAGACTTGGGCACTCATCACCTTTATGGTATATGCCGTCCCTGCCCACAAATCCTTCCACTTGTCTGACAGGTCTTTCCGCCTCTACATGGCTTTGGCGTTCCTCACCATTCTCATGACCTATTTCGGTGTGAACTACCTGTTGGGAGGCATGCATTCATACGCTTAAAATATCGTAGATACGCTTGATATCGACATGCTGGCGGACGTGAGCCGCCAGTTTGTCGTATTGTTCATTCTTGAAATCCATTAGGCTCTTAGCTTTTGGCTTTTGGCCTTTAGCTATGTGCTTTAAAAGATGTTCAATCACGGGAGCATTATCAAGGAAACCATGAATGTATGTACCGATGCAATGATCTGTTTGCAGGATGGCCTCATCGGTATCGCTGACACCCTGATGAATTTCATAGCCTTGACATTCCTGACCTTCGAACTCGAACGTCACCTGACGGGTGGTCTTGTCCGTAGTCATTGTGGTATGGATGGGCAGTAGTCCAAGACCAGGCAGACTCGTGATGCTTCCTTCAATGCCATCTGGGTCGTTGATCGTCTGACCTAACATCTGATAACCTCCACAGATGCCTACCACCATCTTCCCATCACGATGAGCACGCTGGATGGCCTGTGCACAACCGTTACGACGTAACTCCATCAGGTCGTCGAGCGTAGCCTTTGTGCCAGGCAGGATAATGATGTCGGCCTGTTGGATGTCAGCGACGTTGTTGGTATAGAAAAGGTTGACGCGCGGGTCGCGCTCTAATGTATCGAAATCGGTATAATTGCTGATATGTCGTAAGAGGACGACAGCCACATTCACCTTACCTTCGGCCAACTGACGGCGTTTCTGTTCCAATGCCACGCTATCCTCTTCGTCGATATAGATATCCTTATAATAAGGTATCACACCCAAGACAGGTACACCACAAATATCCTCGAGCATTTTCCGACCCTCATCGAAGAGACGCATGTCGCCACGAAACTTGTTGATGATGATGCCCTTGATGAGTTTCCTGTCTTCGGGCGTCTGCAACATGATGCTACCATAAACGGAGGCAAAGACGCCACCGCGGTCAATATCGCCCACAAGGATGACATCAGCCTTTGCGTGACGGGCCATCGACATATTCACCAAATCGCGGTCCTTTAGGTTTATCTCTGCAATACTGCCTGCACCCTCCATCACAATGGGATTATAACGTGCTGCCAAACGGTCGAAAGCGTCACAAACTTCCTGCCTATAATCTATTCTCTCACCTCTTACCTCTGACCTCTCACCTCCTTTTCTCCAATAATCATACGCGTCCTTATTGCCGATGGGTTTGCCGTTCAGGACCACCTGGGAAGTATGGTCGCTCTGTGGCTTCAAGAGCAATGGGTTCATATCCGTATGACAAGGAATGCCGGCTGCCTCAGCTTGTACAGCCTGCGCACGGCCAATCTCGAAACCCTCGGGTGTGGCGTATGAGTTCAGCGCCATATTTTGCGCCTTGAAGGGTGCGGGCTGATAGCCGTCCTGACGGAATATGCGACAAAACGCTGCCGCTACGATGCTCTTGCCGACATCGCTGCCTGTTCCGGCAAACATGATGGGATGGAGATGCTTCATAGTTGATAGAGATGCGTATAGCTTGCTAATACATTCTTATATCTGAATACAGGCGTATCGACAGGTTCGCCTTTGGCATCGTAGACTTGGGCGGCAGAAGGTATTCTCTCACCTCTCACCTCTGACCCCTCACCTCTGTAAAATTGCGTATAATGGAACTCGTGGCCACGATATTCTTTGCCATCGAGTACGAAACGTCGATAACCCAGCGAGAGTTTACGGTCTGCCTTGCGAGCGGTGATGGAGTAGGGCAGTACGCCACACATCGCATACTCGCCATCATCCGTCACGATGCTTTGGCAGAGATACATCATGCCACCGCATTCTGCTACGATCCTGCCTCCTTGCTCGGCATAGTCTTTGATGGCTTTGCGACAAGCCTCGTTTCTCACCAACGCCTCCAAATGTTTCTCCGGATAGCCCCCCGGCAGATACAACAGGTCGATACCTTCAAACGATGGCACCTCCGTCTCAGGGTCGAAGAACCGAACCTGTGCGAAGCTGTCAATCGTCTCTTGATACAGAAACGAGAACGACTCCTTATTGCGGGCTATCAAAGCGCTAACAGTTCCTGCCATCTTACGTGTTCCTCCAATAGATTAATGAGCGACTGATGCTCCATATTCTCTGAAAAGTCCAGTCCCAGATACCGCGAGCCTTGTTCGAGCGAAGCATCCTTAGGCAGATACCCCAAACACTCTATGCCCAAGTCCGCGCACACTTGCTGAAGCATGGCGAAATGCCGTTCCGAGCCCACCTTATTGAATATCACGCCTGCGATGCGGACATCCTTTCTGAAGTTGACAAACCCTGAAAGCAATGCCGCCATCGAATAGGCTGCCGACTTCGCATCCACCACCAACACCACAGGAATATCCAGCACGCGGGCTATCTCATACGATGAACCCCGTTCGCGGTCGTAGCCGTCGAACAAGCCCATCATGCCCTCCACGATACACACATCAGCGCTGGAGCCATAGTGCTCAAACAACTCTCTCACATGTTCTGGCGTCGCCATAAACGTGTCGAGGTTCACGCTGGGCCTTCCGCACACCGCCTCGTGGAACTTAGTGTCGATATAGTCCGGCCCGCACTTGAACGGTTGCACCTTGTAGCCCTGCTTTACAAACAACGCCATCAGCCCCCTGGCAATTGTCGTTTTGCCCGAGCCGCTCATGGGTGCTGCTATCAGAATTGCTGCCTTCATCATCATTTGAATCTTACCTTCAGTCCTACCACCAACATTCTCCCAGGGGAATAGAGTGCATACTTGCGCGTCGACGAATCGATACGACGGTCAACCTTGTTAAAGATATTATCTACACCGATGCTCGGCTCCAGATAAGCCCACTTCGTCACGTCGAAAGCGTGGGTCGTATTCAGGTTCCATAGTCCGAAGCCCGGCGCATCCTCGTAAGCCCCCGTGTAATAGGTCTTCGACTGCAACCGCCCGTTCAGGTTGGCGTTCAGCGTGTAACGTCCCCACGAGTGACGATAGTTCGCGGCAATCGTAGCTGCATGGCGAATGCTACGCTCCAACACCGTCCACTCGTCGTCGCTCTTAGTGCGGGCATAGGTGTAAGCGTAGTTGGCCGACAGATTGAAGCCTCGGAACACATTTGCCGATACGTTTGCCTGCACGCCCTTCACGTCGCCCTCGTCGCTGTTCTGATAGAGGGCGTAGCTCACCATCTTGTCGGCCTGGTCCTGCGTCATTTCCGGAAACTCCTTCATCAGCATCTGGCGACTGGCGTCGTCCACGGGAACATTCTCCTTGACAATCATATCGTTGATGCGGTTGATGTAACCCGTCACGCTGACGGCAATCACGTCGCTGCGATATTCGGCATTCAGCGCGAAATAGTTGCTCTTCTCGGGATTCAGGTCCTTGTTGCCGAAACTGATTTGCGCCTTGCCACGATTCACCGAGAAGTAGTGGTAGTAGAGCTCGTCGAGCCCGGGAGCGCGGAAGCCCGCCGAATAGGTGGCGCGGAAACGGAAATTGCCCGGGGCATACATTAGCGTGGCTTTCGGCGTCAGGTGCGTGCCGAAGGTCTCGTGGTTGTTTAGTCGCAAGCCGACGGTGGCCGTAGCAAACCCTCTTCCCACACGAACCTTCGCCTCGTGCTGGGCGTAGGCTGCCAGCGAATACACATGCTGGTCGATGTTGCCACTGGTGGCGGTCAGATAATCCTTGCGCCAGTCGGCCCCGAAGATGGTCGTAGAGTTGCTGGTCAGACCGAGGATGGCCTTCGCCTGTCCCTCCATCATGCGCTGCTTCTTCGACTCCACGTAGTCGCCAACTGCATTCGTCTTGGTCTCCACGTCATACTCCTTTCCGTAGCGGAAACGGTCCACCGTGAAGTCGGCCTGCAGCGAGTTCTTCTGCGTAAATTTATAGATGCCACCCACATTCCATCGCAGTCCTTTATAGCGCATCTCGTAGTCGGTGCCGCCAGTGACGTCGGGATTGGTGTCGGGGCGGTCGGTGATTTTATATGAATAGTCCAGCCCGGCATTCAGCGCCAGATGCTGATTGGGGGCGTAGGTGAATTTCTGTCCCAGCATACTTGCGCGATAGCCCGTAAACAGCGGTGCAATAGACCGTTGCGTCTCAGTGTCCGAGCCCTTCACGTATTCCAGGTCGTTGTTGCGATAGCTGTCGGCGCGGTCGTGGGTAAACGAGGTGTACGAGCCGAAACCGTCCTTATAGATGTCGAGCGTAGCACTCTCCGTCAGCACCCCATGTCCACTGATGCGGATGTCGTTGGCAACACTGACAAGCGACTCCGTAGGCTGGTCGGTGATGATGTTGATGACACCGGCAATGGCGTCGCTGCCGTATAGCGACGATGCCGCGCCGTCGAGCACCTCGATACGTTTTACGCGCGCCATATTAATACGGTTCAGGTCTACATTATTCGAAATGTCACCGGACAGTTTCTGACCGTTAATCAGGATGAGGATATACTTGTTGCCCAGTCCGTTCAATCGCAGTTGCGAGCCCATGCTGTTCGGGGCCATCGACACCTGTGGCATCAGGCGGGTCAGTGCACCGTCAAACGTCTTAATGCCCTGTTCCCGAATCTCCTGACTGCTGATGACGCTGACCGGTGTCGACGTGCTCTTCAGTCGCTGGTGATGCCCTGAACCCGTCACAACCACGGGGTTCAGATTATACGTCCGGTCAATCGAGTCGCGCCGCTCCATCTTGTGAATCTGCGCAGAAGCGGTAATCGCCGAAAGAAGCCCTATCATCAAAGTTAAAACAAACTTGTTCATACTATTCATGATTAACAAAACGCTGGCAAAGGTACGAATAAGTGAGCAAAGAACCAAAGGAAAACTCGTTTTTCTTTGTTCTTTCGAACGAGAGTACTTTCTCGCGAAAGCGAAAAGGTACGAATAAATGAGTAAAATGCAAAATAATTTTCAATTTTCTTTGTTATTTAAATGATTTGTACTATCTTTGCAGGCGAATATGGCAATCTGGTGGCTGATGCCGCCTGATGTAAGGGAATCCGGTGAGAGTCCGGAACTGTTCCTGCAGCTGTAATCCCCCGTAGAAAGGGTCTGCTTGTATAACGCCACTGCAAACATTGAACGTTGAACATTGAACGTTGAACGATGAGCGGGAAGGTAAAACAGACTGGGGAAAGTCAGAAGACCTGCCTATAACAGGAAAGTACGTCCGCTCAGGAGTTAGCGGTGCGGAAAGAGTAGAGACAATTGACAATGAGACAGAAATTGGCTTTTGGCCTTTGGCTGTTGGCTATTGGCACATGGGCGCAGAAGGACGTCTGGCGTCAGGACAGCATCCAGGAGGTGGTAGTGACGGGTACTGGTACGCGTCACCTGCTGAAAGATGCGCCTGTGCAGACGGAGGTCATCACACAGCAGATGCTGAGTCAGTATGGCGGCAAGAGTCTGGAGGAAATCCTCGCAGGCCTGACGGCGTCGTTTGCCTTCAACGAGGGCGACATGGGCAGTCAGATGCAGCTGAACGGCCTGGGCAACTGCTATATCCTGATATTGGTGGACGGCAAGCGAATCCACGGCGATGTGGGCGGTGAGAACGACCTGGGTCTGATTGACCCGCAGAACATCGAGAAGATAGAAATTGTGAAGGGAGCCCAGAGTGCGCTGTACGGCAGTGACGCGATGGCTGGTGTCATCAATATCATCACGAAGAAGCATACCGAGGCGGGGTTCTATGTGGACAACAGTACGCGCTACGGCTCGCATAACGACCTGCGCCAGCATAACACGGTGGCATTTACCGTGGGCAAATTCAGCAGCCAGACGAACTTCCAGCTACAACGCAGCGACGGATGGCAGAACACCGCCGAGGAATGGGCCGAGGGTGTCGTGTTGACGGACAGCCGGAACAAGACGGTGAACGAATACCGCAACTGGCAGGTGGCCGAACGCCTGACGTATCAGCCGATGAAGGGGCTGGAACTGTATGCCGAGGGTTCGTACTATAAGAAGAACATCCTGCGCCCGCAGAACGGCCGCCACCCCAGTTGCGACGTCTATACCTACGACCTGCGCTACAACAATGCGTCGGCATCGGTGGGTGGCAAGTGGAACAACATCACCCTGGACGTGGACTGGAACAAGCACGCCTACTATTACGACTATACGGCGAAGCACTACGACTACGTGTTGCTGCAGGGCGAGGAGTATGGCGACCAGAACGGCGAGTGGTTCTCAGTGGCGATGATGCCCGGTCAGAGCAAGTTGCAGAGCGACCAGCAGCGCGTGATGGCACAGTTGAAGGGCATCTTCAATCTGCCTTATGAAAACACGATCAATGCCGGCGCGGAATACCGCTACGACTACCTGAAAGCCCCCGAGCGTACGGAGACGGGAACGGCCGACGACTGGACGGGTGCCGTGTATGTGCAGGACGAGTGGCATTATGTATGTGGCAATGGCATTGCTACAAACGTAACTGCCGGTCTTCGACTGGTGGACAATCATAACTTCGGATTCCGCCTGACGCCGAAGGTCAGTACGATGGCCTCCGTCGGCGACTTCCGCTTCCGTCTGGGTTGGAGTCAGGGCTTTAAGACGCCTACTGTGAAGGAGCTGCACTACCGCTATCTCCACATCATGGGCAGCAGTATGTTCTTCAATATCGGCAACGTCAACCTCGATCCCCAGACCAGCAACTATTACTCTGCCAACGTGGAGTATCGCGGACGGCGCTTTACGGCTGCCGTGACGGGGTATCTGAACAAGCTCGACCGGATGATAGCGCTGGTGAACGTGTCGGAAAGCGAGATTCCGCCGGGTGTGACCCAAGCCTATATGGGCGACGGTAGTACGAAGGTACAGGCGCGCATGTATAAGAATATGGATGACGCGCGCACGAGCGGTGTCGACGTCACGCTGTCGTATAGGGTATTGCCGGAACTGACGCTGAACGGTGCCTATAGCTATCTCGACACGAAGGCCCATCTGTATGACGAAAAGGAGGACCGCATGAACACCGTCGTCATCGATGGCACGGCTCACCATAAATGGAGTGCCTCGGCACTGTACAGCCATGCGTTCAGTCCCGCGTACAAGCTGGGTGTGAGCCTATCGACGCGCGGCAGTAGCAAGCGCTACTATCAGAACAACGGCGACGGCAAGGGCTATCAGATTTGGCGCATCAGCACGACGCACGATTTTCCGGTTCAAAAGTCAAGATTCAAGATTCAGGCTGTTAGGTTGGAGTTTGGCGTCGACAACATCTTCAACTACGTCGACCGCACCATGCATCCTTACCACTTGGGCACCAACACGTCGGGTACGACGGTGTATGGTACATTCTCTATTAAATTCAGTGGCGGCAAGAGAGTTAAACAAAATCATATTTTATCAACTAAACAAAACAACAATGATGAACAAGATTAAATCATTTATCCTGGCTGCAGTGGCTTTCGCACTGGTAGCCCCCGCGTTCACAGCTTGTAGCAGCAGTGACGACGACAACAAGAAGGACAACATCGTGTCCGAGTACACCATCAACGACAATCTGGTGGCAAACAAGAAGGCTCAGTCGAAGAAGGACGTGGCCGTGCTGTTGGTGGCATTCGGCTCTACCTGGGACAATGCCTTCAAGGCATTCGACAAGACCGTTGCCGCCTATGAGGCTGCATTCCCCAATGCTGATGTTTACATGAGTTTCTCGAGTGACATCTGCATCAACCGCGCCAGTGCCGGTGAGAATGTCGACGACAACGGCAACATCGTGAAGCGCGACTATTACGAGCCCCGCTATCTGTTGCACGCCATCGGTAAGGCGAAGTACAGCACGATCTATGTGCAGTCGCTGCAGGTCATTCCCGGTGAGGAGTTTGCTGCCGTCGTGGCTTCGGTCAAGAAGTTTATGAACAACGGTTATATTGCCGATGCTCACCTCGACGACGCCTATCTGGCAAAGCTGTCCGAGACTGAATCCATCTTCCTCGGCATGCCTCTGCTGAACGATCCCGATGCTGACATTCCCGCTGTTGCCCAGCAGTTGCACGCACTCTATGCCAAAGAGGCTGCTCAGGGTGTTGTGGCTTTCATGGGTCATGGTAACCCCGACAACTACGACACCTTCAAGGCTAACGTCCGCTACAGTCAGCTCGAGGAAGAACTGCAGAAACTCAGCCCCAACTACTTCGTGGGTACTGTCGACATGCCCGACAACTACAAAGAGAATGTGCTGGAGCGCATGAAGGAGAAGGATCTCACCAGTGGCAAGGTGTATCTGCACGCCCTGATGTCTATTGCCGGTGACCATGCTCACAACGATATGGCCGGTGAAGGCGACGAGTACTGGAATCCGATGGCTCCTGAGAGCGAGGACGTCAGCTGGTATGAGTTCTTCAGCCATGCAGGCTATGAGACAATCGTTCCCAAGGCTGGCAAGCACCCGCAGGGTCTGCTGGAGCTGGACGGTGTAAGAAACGTGTGGATTAACCACACCAAGAAGGCCGAGTTCTTGGAGGATGCTTACCACAGCATGTATCCCGAGGAATAATCCCGAACCTTTTGGCTCACAAATACGTGTATTATTATATAAGTTAGTCGAAAAGGAGATTTGTCGCGATGACAAGTCTCCTTTATCTGTGCGGCAGAGGCAGACAGCCCCCGAGAGCGGCATGAGTCAAAACTGATGTCGCGACTACAAAAAACGGGCTCATCGTTTGGTGGGTTCGTTTTTTTTTCGTACCTTCGCAGGCAAATTGGTAAATAAATAAAAAGAGAAAAGATGATTTCATTTAGTGTGAGCCTGGTGGCTCTGATTCTGGGTTATCTGTTGTACGGACGCTTTGTGGAAAAGGTGTTCGGACCGGATGACCGCGAAACTCCAGCTGTGGCAATGGCCGACGGATTGGACTACATCGTGTTGCCGAACTGGAAAGTTTTCATGATTCAGTTCCTGAACATTGCGGGTACGGGCCCGATTTTCGGTGCCATCATGGGTGCGAAGTTCGGACCGGTGGCGTATCTGTGGATTGTGTTCGGCTGTATCTTTGCCGGTGCGACGCACGACTATCTGTGTGGCATGCTGTCAATGAGAAACGCCGGTGCGGGACTGCCCAAGCTGATTGGCAAATATCTGGGCAACGTTACGCGAAGGGTGATGCTGGTGTTCACGGTGCTGCTGCTGATTATGGTCGGCACGGTATTTGTGTATTCGCCCGCCGAAATCCTGCACTCCATAGGGGGTGACACCATGATGTGGGTGGCCATCATCTTCGTCTATTACGTGATTGCGACGATGCTGCCCATCGACAAGATTATCGGCAAGATTTATCCGCTGTTTGCCGTCTCGCTGCTGTTCATGGCTGCTGCGCTGATGGTGTGGCTGTTCATCGATTGGCCATCGGTGCCGGAATTGTGGACGAATTTCTATAACATGGGTGCTGCTGCGGAGCCTGAAACGTGGAAGGACGCGATATTCCCCGCATTGTTTATCACCGTTGCCTGCGGAGCCATTTCCGGTTTCCACGCTACACAGAGTCCGCTGATGGCTCGTTGCGTGAAGTCTGAAAAAATGGGGCGCCCCATTTTTTACGGCGCGATGATTACCGAGGGTATCGTGGCATTGATTTGGGCTACGGTGTCGGCATGGTTCTTCTATGGCAACCCTGCTCCCGGCTACGAACTGATAGCATCGGCTACGGCTGGTTTCCACACGTCGGCTCCGGCAGTGGTGAACCTGGTATGTAACGACTGGCTGGGCGTGGTTGGTGCCATTCTCGCCATGTTGGGTGTGGTGGCCGCGCCGATAACAAGTGGCGACACAGCATTCCGCAGCGCTCGACTGATTGTAGCCGAAGTCCTGAAGTTGGATCAGCGTTCCTTCGTGAAGCGCCTGTACATTTGCATCCCGATGTTTGCCGTTTCCATCGTCATGCTGATCTGGCAGATTGACAATCCCGACGGGTTCAACACCATCTGGCAGTATTTCGGCTGGTCAAACCAGGCATTGTCAGTATTCACATTGTGGACAATAACGGTTTATCTGGCCCGTGAGCACAAGCCATACTGGATTACGCTGATTCCGGCGCTGTTTATGACTACGGTTTGTACGACGTTCCTGTTTGTGTCGAAACAGGCGTTTGAACTGCCAGGCGAGAAAGGTTATCCTCTCGGTATCGCCTGTCTTGTCGTTGCCTGCATTTGGTTTGCGGTTTGGTACAGAAGGAATGTGAAAGTTAATAGTTAAAAGATAAAATATAATAATGACTATGAAGAAAATTGCATTTATCGTGGTGGCGCTGGTGATGAGCATTGCTGCCAACGCACAGTTTGAACAGGGTAAGGGATATATTGGTGCATCGTTCTCGGGCCTCGACATCAGTAACCAGACCAAGGAGTTCCATTTTGGACTGAACGCTAAGTTGGGCTACATGTTTGAGGACAACCTGATGGCTTTGGGCGAAGTGGGCTACGACCATTGGGATAAGAGTCCCGACGCGCTGGTGTTGGGAGCCGGAGCACGCTACTACATCGTGCAGAACGGCCTGTACCTGGGTGCCGGACTGAAGTTTAAGCATGCTGACAAAAGCTATAACGACCTGCTGCCGTCGTTCCAGTTGGGCTACGCCTTCTTCCTGAGTCGTACGGTGACGCTGGAGCCAGAGCTTTATTTCGACATCTCGACGAAGAAGTTCGACTATACGTGCTATGGCCTGCGCGTGGGTATCGGCGTGTATCTGTTTAAGGACCAGTACATGAAAAAGTAAAAAGGTAAAAAAGTAAAAAGGTAAAAAGACAAGGCTTATGTTAAGTGTAGAAGAATTGGTTGACAGACTGATAGATCTGTCGTTTGCAGAGGACATCGGCGACGGTGACCATACCACGTTGTGTTGTATTCCTGAGGACGCGATGGGCAAGTCGCACCTGCTCATCAAGGAGGACGGAATCTTAGCAGGTGTGGAGATAGCCAAGGAAGTGTTCCGCCGTTTCGACCCCGACATGCAGGTCGAGGTGTTGATGGGCGACGGTTCACGTGTAAAGAAGGGCGACATCGCTATGATTGTCACGGGTCGCGTGCGCTCACTGTTGCAGACGGAGCGCCTTATGTTGAACATCATGCAGCGCATGAGTGGTATTGCCACCATGACGGACAAATATGTGGAGCGCCTGAAGGGTACGAAGACCCGCGTGCTTGACACCCGTAAGACGACGCCGGGCATGCGCATGCTGGAGAAGCAGGCCGTGAAGATTGGTGGTGGCTGCAACCATCGCATCGGACTGTTTGATATGATTCTGCTGAAGGACAACCATGTGGATTTCGCTGGCGGTATTGTGAACGCCATCGACCGCTGCCATAAGTACTTGGACGAGAAGGGTTTGAAGCTGAAGATTGAAATAGAGGTTCGCTCGTTTGACGAACTGCAGCAGGTGTTGGATCACGGCGGCGTGGACCGTATTATGTTGGACAATTTCAGCGTTCCCGACACAAAGAAGGCCGTAGATATTATTGGCGGTCGCTTTGAGACGGAGTCGAGCGGTGGCATTACGTTTGACACCATCCGCGACTATGCGGAGCAGGGTGTCGACTTTATCTCAGTGGGTGCTCTGACCCACTCGGTAAAGGGATTGGATATGAGCTTTAAGGCATGCTAAGGTCTTTTGGCTTTTGGCTGTTAGCTGTTGGCTTTTGGCTTCTGGTGGCATGTGGTGATGAGCCAACGACCAACGGCCAAGAGCCAATAGATTATGTGTCGCCGGTGGATTACGACATCGTACTGGCAGGAAACTTCGGCGAGCCTCGCCCGTGGCATTTCCACGGAGGAATAGACGTGAAGACAGACAACCAGGAGGGCAAGCAGATTTTCTCTATTGCCGATGGTTATGTCAGCCGCATCACCGTTAACAAGTACGGCTTCGGCAATGCCATCTATGTGAACCATCCTGACGGACTGACGAGCGTGTATTGCCATTTGAAGCGCTTTGCTGACAAATATGAACAATTGTTTGAACGAACGGGTTGGCGCGACACGCTGGATTTTCGATATGCTGCAGACCAATTGCCCGTGAAAGGTGGCGACTTGATTGCCCTCAGCGGCAATACTGGTCACTCGACGGGGCCGCACCTGCATCTGGAATTGCACGACACGAAGACGTGGGTAATGATAGACCCGATTGAGAAACTGGCGCAGTTTATTGCCGACACGGTGGCTCCGCAGGCACATTCGTTTATGGCTGTTCCCGTAGTGGGTGAAGGGCTGTTTAACGGTGGTGCGACGAAACAGACGTTCGGTTTCGGACAGCCCGACGTCAAGAAACACAGCACGACGTGGACGCTCTCCCGCGAATTTACGGCGTGGGGCAGGGTGGGCTTTGCATTGTGGGCCGACGATTATTCCGAGGCAACGTACAATCACTATGGTGTGCGTCATGTGCAGTTGTTGGTGGACGGTCGGGAGGTTTTCAGTGCCGACGTATCGGGCATTCCCATCAGTTGTCAGCCGGAAGTAAACCAATGGGGCGATTACGACCATTGGCGCCATACACGTATCTGGTATATGAAGTCGTACAAGGAACCTGGCATGCGACTGCCCATCCTGCATACCGACTTCAGCGGCGGTATTGTCACGTTTGACGAAGAGCGTCCGTATCACCTTACTTATTTGTTGCGCGACTATCAGGGAAACGTTTCACGATATGATTTTACCGTTATTGGCCAGCGTGATGCGAGGATTCGGAAACCGCAACGTCGTTGCCAGTTGTTGAATCCGTATCTGCTGTACGAACAGGTGCTGTGGCCCTTGCACGAACGGCGACGTTAGTCAGCGGCGACGGCGATTGAAGGGACATAGTTCGCTGATAAGGTCCGCACGGCCAATGCGACGCAGACTCTGTTCGATACCACGACGTTCTTCCGGTTTGTACCAGAAGAAATACTGGCGTTGGGCGAGCTTTTCCTGCTGCGTCTTGGCACTCTTGACGGGTTCAAGGGTATAGGGGTCATAACCCGTATACCATGTCTCTGTGGAGACAGTCATGGGGGTTGGGGTAAAGTCCTGTACTTGCTCCAGTTGGAAATCGAGATGTTTGGTCTTTACGGCCAAATCGGCCATATCAGCCTCGCTGCAGCCCGGGTGACTGGAGATGAAGTAGGGGATGATTTGCTGGTTGAGATGTTCCTCGCGACAGATGCGGTCGAAGATGCGCTTGAACTCGTAGAATTGTTGGAACGAAGGTTTGCGCATCAGTCGCAACACGCGGTCGGAGGTGTGTTCAGGAGCCACCTTCAGACGTCCGCTGACGTGTTTCTTAATCAGCTCGCGGGCGTATTCCATCGCAGCCTTGTTTGCTTTCTCGTCCTTGCTGCGATGCAAGAGCAGGTCATAGCGCACACCACTGCCAATGAAACTTTTTTTGATGCCAGGCAGGGCATCGACAGCACGATATATCTCGAGCAATTTCGAATGATCGGTATTCAGATTCGGACAAATCTGCGGATGGATGCATGACGGCCGTTTACACTTCTCGCAGGCATTGAGGTTACGTCCGTGCATGCCGTACATATTAGCCGACGGACCGCCCAAATCGCTAAGGTAGCCTTTAAAATCGGGCATTTGCATTACCTGCTTAACCTCACGCAGGATACTCTCCTTTGAGCGGCACGAAATGAACTTGCCTTGATGGGCGGAGATGGTGCAGAAGGCACAACCGCCGAAACAGCCGCGATGGATATTTACGCTGAACTTGATCATCTCGTAAGCGGGAATGCGCTTGCCCTTATATTTAATATGTGGTACGCGCGTATAAGGCAGGTCGAACGAGGCGTCAATCTCCTCGGTGGTCATAGGAGGATAGGGCGGGTTGACGACAACGCAGGTGCCCGACAGTGACCCATCGGGAGTTTTGGATGAAGACAAGGGCTGGAGCAGGCGCTGGGCGTGCATCATGTTCGATTGTTCCTCGATATACCTAAAGTTCTCGGCCTGCGACCGCTTGTTACGCAAGCATTCTTCATGGGAATGCAGCACAATATCACCCTCACGACGTGTTACATGATCAGCAAGATAGACCGTTTGTGGAATGTCGTGGCAGGCGCTGATGGGAAGACCGTCGGCAATACGACGCGTCAACTCAACCATTGGTTTCTCACCCATGCCATAAACAAGGATGTCGGCAGGGGCATCGCAAAGAATACACGGACGAAGCTTGTCCTGCCAATAGTCATAATGGGTGAGCCGGCGCAACGAGGCCTCGATACCGCCCAAGACAATAGGCACATCGGGATAGAGTTGGCGCAGAATCTGGGAATAGACGACGGAAGGATAGTCTGGACGGAGACCGTGACGCCCGTCAGGCGAGTAGGCGTCCTCGGAACGCAGGCGACGGTTAGCCGTGTACTTATTCACCATCGAGTCCATATTGCCGGGGGATATGGCAAAATAGAGACGGGGACGCCCCAGCTTCTTAAAATCGCGGAAATCACCGTGCCAGTCAGGCTGGGGGACGATAGCCACGCGATAGCCAGCGGCCTCGAGTGTGCGTCCGATGACAGCATTGGCAAAGGACGGATGGTCGATATACGCATCGGCTGAGAAGAGGATGATGTCAACCTCATCCCATCCGCGCAGTTCCATCTCCTTCTTTGTCGTGGGGAGAAAATCCGTCAGTCTATAGTCCATCAATTGAACGGGGTTCCTTGGAAAGCTCGCGTGGTCGTTCCAAGATTATCGTTGCCACGGTCCTTCCAGTTGATAAACAGTAGTACGAGCTGTTGCAGACCGTAAGCCTTCATGTTAGGATGATAGACCACATCGAGGCATAGGTCAAGCAGTTGTTTGTCCTTGCCAGCATCAGACTCCAGCAATGAACGGATATTCAATTTCAGCTTGTTCAGTACGTCCTCGTCGACATAGCCATTAGAGTCGATAAGGTCACGGAACAGTTGATACTGTTCTATGGTCTGCAGATGGTCTTCAGAGATTTCGATACTACGTGTACCACTTGAATTAGTTTGAATTTTGTACTTCATAAAATTGTATTTTAGTTATTTGATGAGAAAGCTTAATAGTCCGCGCATGATGGAACTCCGCTTCTGGGCGTCTTTGATGCACTCGAAGGGAAATCCCATGGTGAAACAGCTGTAGTCGGTTCCCTTGTATGCAATGGCAGCATCACGTCCGTCGCCATATTGCATGGCAGGATATGCCTGTCCGACAGGTTGCAGGACGTCAGTAGAAACGGCAGCATAATGTTCTGAATTCAGCTGGTTCCAGTATTGAAATGTCGTGCCCAGTCCGTTGATATTGTTGTCAGCACATATATTGTGACCGGAGTAGTGGCACTTCAGGACGTTCTGCATGAATAGCCGTTCGGCATCACTCATCATGTCGCAACCGATATAGGCTCCGCTGACGAGCAGCGAGCCTCCATTGGAAGTATAATGTTGCAGGGTGTTGCGCATGGTGGAAGTAAACGTTTTGTAATACTGGAGGCTATGCTTGTCGTCGCGTTCCAAACCCAGTAACAAGTCGATGACGGGGTATCGGGCAGGCGAGGGGATGATGGTCTCTAACGCTTCGCTGGAACAACTGACAATGTTATATCGTCGGGCAGACGCAATGGCTTCGGCGTGGGTCTTGACGTAATTGAAGTCGTTGCCGGCAATGAGTCGTCCGGCAAGTTCCTCACTGCTATCGCCCAGTCCCCCGTCTTCGTTGCCCATCTGTTTGCGGTCGAAATTAATCTGGCGTCCCACCCATCCAAGCGTAGGACCGTAAGTCACTCCAGGGTCTTCATCGAGGTCAAACCCTTGCTCGGTCGGCGTGTTACGAATGGCTGGCGAAGAGAGGCGGTGAAAACCGTTCACCACCATAACCGTCTTGGTTGCTTTGGGATTGTAGAGTGCGGAGAGCACCTCTGTGGGGAAGCTCTCGCCACCGCGATTAACGGCCGTTACTTTGAAATGATAGAGCAGATTGGGTTCCAGTTCCAGTTCGTAGCTGTTTTTTGAGCGGATGTAGGTTCCGTTGTCGAAATCTGCATCACCAACGGCGGTATAGACGATATATCCAGTTGGTTTCGACGTCAGTTCCTGGGGGTCTTCCACCGCGTTCCAATTCAGTTGGACGGTGTTCTTTCCCGTAAATTCGATGCGGAAATAATTGGGGGTAAGTGGAGCTACAATGAAAGGTGTGCCGTGCTGGTCGTTGACGTAGCGAAGGATGGTTTTGTAGATAGAACGTGCCAAGGTGAAACGGAAATTGGGATCCTGTCCGTAACGCATGTCAGGGAAATTCTGGTGTGACATGGTTTCAAGAATGGCACTTGGAACTTCAGGCAAGCGGGTCTCGGAATAGTTGCGGTCGAAAAGTTCGCGGCGGTTCCAGTCCTTATACTTATATTTAATATCGAGCACCTCGTTGGATAGCAGGGCATCGGCAAAGTCGCGTGATGCCATTCTTGAGATACCGGCATTCAACTTGCCGTCGTGGAAATTGGTGGTACAGATAGACAGTGAGCCAATGAGTCCGACACCTTCTTTATCATATCCAGCGTCACTATGTACAGCCAGCGAGAGTTCAATAGGAACCTTACGACCTTCAACAGTAGGCATAAAGCATGACCCACCCCCTAAAAGATTGGTCATGTGGGAACGAACATTGATGTCGTCGCCATAGTCGTCTTGTCCGTCCTTGCTGCTATAGACTGCGTAAGGCATACCGGCCCATTGCCCGTAGTAGCGAGCACCCTCAAGTGCACGTGGCATTCCGCTAGTTTCGCCAAAACGCTCAATATTGCCCATACCTCCACCAAAACGTACAGCATCGGTAGTAACAACGCCTCGATGGTCGCTTTGGTTTGTCAATGTCACACGATTGAACTCACTATAGCCTGCGTCGAAGTCGAAAGTACCAAGATAGACCCACGTGCTTCCACCCATTTGCTGATTCACGCGGAACTGGGTACACTCTCCCTTGTGCCAAACCGTATACAATGCATCTTCAATACTATTGGGCAATGTCTGATAACTGACATAGACGGCATAACGTCCGGCTTTCTTGAAATCGGGTTGGTAGGTCGCCACCGAATAGCGCGACTTGCTGTTTGTCGTCATGGTCATACGAGCGCTGCCTGCCTCGAAAGGATTCTCACCGTCGGAATATGTTCCCGTATGCCAGGCAAATCCTGGATAGGATGTCGTTTGCCATTTGCCCTGAGCGGTGACCTCGAAGTAGTTACGTTTGGGACCATCGTTGTCGACAATGACTTCCTCCGTCTGCCAGTCGCGTTCACGCGGGGTAAATACGACGGCACCGGCTTTCTCCAGCATGGGAATGAGGTAGGGAACGACGATGGTCTGAGTAAAGAGATCCTCTGTGGTACCGAAGAGTTTGGGACGTTGCCAACGCCAGCATCCTTTCTTTTGGTCGTAGAAACGTCCGTGACTGGCCCACAGCGACAGGTGACGTCCCTGTAGGCCGTGGGTTAATTTCAGGGGTGTTGAGATATTCTTTACCCAAGGTTCTCCGTCGTAGTCGATATCGCCCCAGAGTCTCGATTTATCGGCATTTTGCGACAATCTGTTCGGGACGAGTTCGTCAATGGTCATACCAATTGTCATGACCGTAATGGTATAATCGCGATAGGGCTTAGGTAACGTCCCTCTGATTTTTTTGTATATGTGTTCCGTGATTTCCGGTGTAAACTCCTGTGCAGCAAAGTATTCGTCTGCGGTAATGACAAGCGTTTGTGCCTGATTGTCCAACTGATAGCTGAGCATTCGCGGCTGTTGGGTCAAACGGGTACCTTTGGGTTTGTATTTGGAAAAATACTGCTTCAGATTGTCGGCCAGTTTTGCTTCGTCTTTTGACGTCTGACCCAGTACATGGGTTACCGCAAATATAAATAATAAAAATATGTATAGGGTTCGTCTTTGCATTTTATAATTCGCCAATCGTAAAGTTTTCGGGCTTCTTTCCTTTGAAGTCCTTGAAATAAAGTTTGATGTCGCGCATCTGAGTATCAATATCGCCGTTCGGAACAATGGTCTTTGTGCAACGGATGAGTTTCTGCTCGTAGTCAATACCATAAAGCAGGATGGGAATCTCGGCCTTTTGGGCAATATAGTAGAAACCTTTTTTCCATTCTGGATTCGGCGAGCGTGTCCCTTCCGGTGTGATGCAAAGCATGAATGTCTCGGCCTTTTGTGCTGCCTCAGCTAAATTATCGGTCATGCTTGTCTTTTTCGAACGGAACACGGGAATGCCGCCCAAACTGCGGAAAATGGGACCTAAGGGCCAAAAGAACCACTCTTTCTTCATCAGGAAATTGCTCTTCAGTCCCTCGGCGCCATTATAAAGTTGTCCTATAAGGAAGTCCCAGTTGCTGGTATGGGGAGCAAGACAGATAATGTATTTGTTCGGATGCTCTTGAGTTACATCTATGCTCCATCCAAGCTGCTTATACAGCAGCCATCGGCAAAATGATTTCCACATAGTTGACTTAATGGAGATTGTTGATTTGGTCGATAATCTCACTGGCCTGTGCGGTAAACTTCTCACGCAGGTCTTTGAAATACTGTTTTGCAGGGATACCCGGCTCTGGATGTGAGATACGGGATGTGTAGTTAGCCTGCAATTTAATAATACTGAAGAACAATGCATCAATGTTCTCCAACTGAGACTTGTTGGCAGCGCTGCATGCTGCAAAACATTCTACGAACAGAGTCTCGCAAATTTGCTTAATAGCCTTTTTAAGTGTCCTTTTGTTTGTCATAAATAGTCCTCCTATTTTGTATGAGTTATTACGTTTCGATGGTCAAAGATACGAAAAAAATTCTATATTCCAAGTCTTTCAACGAAAAAAAACATTAAAAAGGATGAAATATTTCTCTTTTCTCACAAAAAAAGAGTATTTTTGCATTCCGAAACAAGAATTATTCATTATAAAACATCAATTTATTATGGAAAAAAGTGCATTGCAAATTGCGAGAGCCGCTTATCAGCCCAAGTTGCCCAAGGCACTTCAGGGTGCAGTAAAAGTAAAGGAGGGTGCAGCAACCCAGAGTGTTGGTGATCAGGAGGAGATCAAGAAGCTTTTCCCCAACACCTATGGTATGCCTATCGTCGAGTTTGAGCCCGCTACCGAGGCTAACACCAAGAAGATGAACGTTGGTATCATCCTCTCTGGTGGTCAGGCTCCTGGCGGTCACAACGTGATTACCGGTCTGTTCGACCAGGTCAAGAAGCTCAACCCCGAGAATCGCCTCTATGGTTTCATCCTGGGTCCTGGCGGTCTGGTTGACCACAACTACATGGAGCTGACCAAAGAGATTGTCGACGAGTATCGCAACACTGGTGGTTTCGACATGATTGGTTCTGGTCGTACAAAGCTGGAGAAGGTTGACCAGTTCGAGAAGGGTCTGGAGATTATCCGCAAGCTCGACATCAAGGCTATCGTGATTATCGGTGGTGACGACTCAAATACCAACGCTTGTGTATTGGCTGAGTATTATGCTGCCAAGAACTATGGTGTACAGGTTATCGGTTGTCCTAAGACCATCGACGGTGACCTGAAGAATGACCAGATTGAGACTTCTTTCGGTTTCGATACCGCTTGTAAGACTTACTCAGAGCTCATTGGTAACATCGAGCGTGACTGTAACTCAGCCCGCAAGTACTGGCACTTCATCAAGGTGATGGGTCGTTCGGCTTCTCATATCGCTTTGGAGTGTGCCCTGCAGACTCAGCCTAACATCTGCCTCATCTCTGAGGAGGTGGAAGCCAAGAAGCAGAGCTTGGACGACATCGTTACTTACATTGCCGATGTGGTTTGCAAGCGTGCAGCAGATGGTAACAACTTCGGTACCGTTATTATCCCAGAGGGTGTCATCGAGTTCATCCCAGCTATCAAGAAGCTCATTGCTCAGCTGAATGACGTGCTGGCTCAGCCAGAGGCCAAGGATCTGGGTCGTAGCGAGATTATTGACTTTGCCAAGAGCCACCTGTCAGAAACCAATCTGGAGGTGTTCAACTCTCTGCCTACCAATGTAGCCCGTCAGCTGGCCCTCGACCGCGACCCTCACGGAAACGTACAGGTATCGCTTATCGAGACCGAGAAGTTGCTCTCTACGATGGTTGCCCAGAAGCTGGAGCGTCGTAAGAAGGTCGGCAAGTACACAGGTAAGTTCGGCACTCAGCATCACTTCTTCGGTTATGAGGGACGTTGTGCTGCTCCTTCTAACTTCGATGCTGACTATTGCTATGCGCTCGGTACTTCTGCAGCTCAGCTCATTGCCAACGGCAAGACCGGCTATATGGCAATCGTGAAGAATACTACTGCTCCTGCTGACCAGTGGATTGCCGGCGGTGTGCCCATCACGATGATGATGAACATGGAGAAGCGTGCTGGTGAGATGAAGCCCGTTATCCGCAAGGCCCTCGTTGAGCTCGACGGCGCTCCCTTCAAGGAGTTTGCTGCTCATCGTGACGAGTGGGCTCGCAAGACGGCTTACATCTATCCTGGTCCTATCCAGTACTGGGGACCCACAGAGGTTTGCGACCAGCCTACTATGACTTTGGCTCTTGAGCAGGCTAAGTAATGCCTCAGCGCAAGACGACACATACTCATAAGACATCCGGACGCCGTACTTCCAGCATTGTGCGGAAAAGGCGTCCGAATGTCTTTATCCGTATTCTCCAACACTTTCCAAGTTGGGCTTGGTGGTTAGGAGGAGCAGCAATCCTTGTTGCTTACATCTATTTCTTCTATTATTTCTTCGTCAGTCCCTTTGGTTTCCGTTTTCGGGCGCTCTATGGCGACATCAGTTACCCCGAAGGCTATGAGATTCATGGCATTGATGTTAGTCATCATCAGGGCGAAATCGATTGGCAGACGCTCAAAGACGAAGGTACAATTGATAAGTTCCCCGTTCGTTTCGTTATGATTAAGGCTACTGAGGGAGCTACCAAGATTGACGAGAATTTTGAGGATAATTTCTATCAGGCCCGTGAGTATGGCTTTACCCGTGGCGCCTATCATTTCTACAGTGTTCATTCCACTGCAAAAGACCAGGCTGAATTCTTTATCCGAACGGTAAAACTGGAGAACGGCGATCTGCCTCCCGTGCTTGATGTCGAACATAAGCCCAAGAATCAAACTGATGAGGAGTTTAAGGAGAGTATTCAGCTTTGGCTTAATATGGTAGAACACCATTACGGCGTCAAGCCCATTATCTATACCTATTATAAATTCAAGATGCAATACCTCAGCGAGGTAAGTTGCCTGGCATCAAAGGATATGTCGATTTCAACATCTATAATGGTTCCTTCTACGACCTTCGCAAGATGACGATTGGTGCTCGCGAACAAATCGGAGAAGAAGCCTATAACGATTAATCTCTTTCTTGTTATTTACGCTCCAATAACACCACGTTTTCAACGTGTGGTGTATGTGGAAACATATCGACGGGCTGTACAGCTGCGACGCGATAGTCTATATCCAGGTCGTGCAAATCGCGAGCCTGGGTGGCAGGATTACACGAGACATAGACGATGCGCTGTGGAGCAGCACGAAGGATGGTCTTCACTACGTCAGGGTGCATACCAGCTCGTGGCGGGTCGGTGATAATGACATCCGGACGTCCGTGTTCGGCAATAAACCCGTCGGTGAGAATGTCCTTCATGTCACCAGCGTAGAACAATGTATTGTCAATACCATTAATCTTACTGTTGATTTTAGCATCTTCGATGGCTTCAGGTACATATTCTATTCCAATCACCTTGCTGGCCTTACGTGCAACGAAATTGGCGATGGTACCAGTGCCGGTGTAGAGGTCGTAAACAATCTCATGACCAGACAGATTGGCAAACTCGCGAGCGACGCTGTAGAGGTGGTATGCCTGTTCGGTATTTGTCTGATAGAACGACTTTGGACCGACTTTGAACTTCAAGTCCTCCATCAGTTCATAGATATGGTCGTTACCCTTGAATGTGAGAATGTCCTGATCGCCGATGGTGTCGTTGCACTTCTGGTTGTCCAGATACATCAACGATGTAATCTGTGGAAACTTGTCAGCAATGTGTCGCATCAAGCCCATAGCCTCCTGTTCGCCACCCGTTTCATCGTAGTGGAATTGGAAAATAATCATCCATTCGCCCGAGGCTGAGTTGCGGATGATGACATCACGCAGCAAACCTACCTGCTGGCGTAAATCGAAAAACGACAGGCCGTGCTCAATGGCATAATCACGCACCTCGTTGCGTATCTGGTTATGCAGGTCATCCATCAGCCAGCATTTCTCTATCGGTAGAATCTTGTCGAAGGCTCCGGTAATATGAAATCCGATGGCAGGTGTGTCCTTTACCATGGTCTCGTCCTTCAACTGCTCGCTGGTCAACCAGCGCTTGTTGGCACATCCGAAGTCGAGCTTATTACGATAGGCCTGCGTATGTACCGAGCCTAAGATGGGACGGAATTCCGGCAGTTCTATCTTTCCGATACGAGTCAGCTGGTCGAACACCTGCTGCTGTTTGAATTTCAATTGCTCCTCGTAGGGCAGATTCTGCCACTTACACCCTCCGCATACTCCGAAGTGCTGGCAGAAAGGAATGGCGCGCACCTTACTATATTCTACGAAGTGTACTACCTCACCCTCGGCAAAGGAATGCTTCTTGCGACGAATTTGTACGTCGCATACATCACCAGGTACGCAGAAAGGTACGAATACTACGAGTTCACCCCAGTGGAAGAGGCACTTACCCTCGGCGGCTACTGCTTCTATTGTGACGCCCTCAAGGAGCGGTAATGGTTTCTTGTTTCTTGCCATTGTTGATGTAGAGATGTTAAGTTTGCTAGTGGAGAGTACTATTCTCCGAGTAAATCCGGACGCAGACGACGTGTTCGGTCAAGCGCTTGTTCTAATTCCCATTCGCGAATCTTACCCTCATTGCCCGAGAGCAGTATTTCTGGAACCTTCCAGCCTTTGTAGTCTGCGGGACGGGTATAGATTGGTGCGGCCAACAAGTCATCCTGGAAACAGTCCGACAATGCACTTTGCTCGTCACCAATGACGCCAGGCACTACACGAACGATGGCGTCGGCAATCATGGCTGCAACCAGTTCACCGCCTGTTAACACGAAATCTCCAATGGATATTTCCTTTGTAATCAGATGGTCGCGTACGCGCTGGTCGATGCCTTTGTAGTGTCCGGCCAAGATAATCAGGTTGCCTTTCAATGAAAGCTCATTTGCCATGTGTTGGTCGAAACGTTCACCATCGGGCGAGGTGAAAATCACTTCATCGTAGTCACGTTCTGCCTTCAGAGCAGTAATACAACGGTCAATGGGCTCGCATTGCATTACCATACCCGCTGATCCGCCGTAAGGGTAGTCGTCAACGCGGCGCCATTTGTCTAACGTGTAGTCGCGTAGGTTGTGCAGACGGATTTCCGCCAGACCTTTCTTCTCGGCTCTGGCCAGTATGGATTCGTGTACGAAACCCTCCAGCATCTCCGGTAATACCGTTATAATATCAATTCTCATAGAATTCTTTTATTTTGTCAATATATCGTTCGCCCATTTGGCGCCCTAACTCATATACGCGACGCATTTGCTCGGCGTTATGTGAGATGTGGCCAATAGGTATCTTCTCGTCAGGACGGATGACTAGGCAACGGCCTTCTCGTTCGGCTTGAGCGACATATGCTAACTGTTTGTTATACATGATATGGCGTTCGTCCAGTGCCTTTATCATGTTCGGATAGCGTCTCAGCGACAGGCGCATCAGCGGCATTAGTCGATTGTGCTCCTTCTGATATCCTAAAGGCTGTGTCAGAATGACTACATTGCGGTCGTATCCCTGACGCTCGAAATACTCCAGCGGTATTGAGTCGCTGACTCCACCATCCAAAAGCTTATGTCCCTGCACCTCAACGACTTTTGACGCCAAAGGCATCGATGCCGAAGAACGCAACCACTCCAGTTCGTCGTAGTCCACGTGGTCCATTTTGTGATATACTGCCTGGCCTGTTTCCACATCCGTACAAACGATGGTAAACTCAAGTGGGTTCTGCTCGAAGGTCTTAATATCAAAAATATCGTACTCGTAAGGCACCACGTGATAGCCGAACTTGGCATTGAAATAGTCGCCGCTGGTCACAAGCGACTTTAGCCCGCTATAGCGTGCGTCTTTCGCAAACCGTGTATTATAACGAATGGCTCGCCCTATCTGTCTGGACTTGTAGTTACAGCCAAAGGCTGCTCCTGCCGATACGCCAATGAGTCCGTCAGGCCAGATGTCGTGTTCCATCATCACATCCGTCACACCTGCCGTCCATAATCCGCGCATGGCTCCGCCTTCAAGTACAAGTCCTTTTTTCATCAGCTAACGCTTATCTATGTATTCGTACTGTTGATTACTATATTTCTCCTTGGGGAAATGGAATAGGTCGTCCGAAATGCCACCAACCTTGACATTACTGATTTTGATGGTTGTATGGAATATGCCGAGCTTGATGCGTACACTGATAGGGTAGCGTGTCTTCTTGTCCAGCAGACAACGTGCCTCCTTGATACCCTTGACACCCTTCTTGGCTTTCAGCGTGATGTAGTAGCCCTCATTCGAGTCTTTGATGCTATAGGTATAATTGTCGGGCACGAACTTGAATTTCGTAGCATATTTGTCACGCTCGTCGGAGTGGGCGTCATAGATGACGATGCGGCTCTTCTTTCGCTCTAACCGATAATACGTAACGTCGTCATTCCAAGCAATATACTTCTCGTCGATAAACTTACTCTTCTTACCTTTCGTCCAGATTGTTCCCTCCGTTTTATATATTCCGATGATGTTGACTTTGTAGGTCAGTTGCGAACCCTTGTCGCCATAAATCATCTTATAAGTTTCCATGAACATGCGCTTGGCTTGCTGCGCATTCCATTTCTTCATACGGGGTGCGAAGGTACGAAAAAAAAGTGAGCTGACCAAACATCAGCCCACCTTTTTAAAACTCTTAACTCTTGATTCTTCCCTCTTACCTTTTACTTCTTGCTTCTTACCTCTTAGAGCGGTCCGAATCCCATACATGACGTGGTTCCCAGCGCCGTTAGGAAGGCCGTGAGTGCGGCTACTACAACCTTCACCGCAATCTCAATAAAACGCTTCTTCATATCATTTGTCGTTCAACGTTCAATGTTCAACGTTCAACGTCTTAGTTCTGGTCAGCGCCGCCTTCGCCGCCGCTACCGCTTTGCTCTACGCTGAAGACGTAGCCGGAAGCAACGAGGGTGTTGTCAGCCTTCTTCACCTTGATGCTGTAGCTGCCGAGTGCTGCGCCTGCTGCGGAGAACTCTGCTGCATTGCCGTTGATGGCGTGCTCGGTGCCCACCTGCGTGTCACCCTTGAACAGGAGGACTGACTGTGCAGTTCCTACGTTGGTGAAGCGTACGCGGATGCTGAGGTCAGCGGTATCGCCTGAAGCTACGATGGTCGAGTTCGTGCCTACGGTCAGTGTCTGTCCGTTGACGGTTGTCGAACCGATGGCGAATGATGCTGCGGGAGTTGTGCCGCCGCTGCCGCTACCGCTGTCGGCTACTGCCTGACCGCCGCCCTTGTACAGGGTAGTTCCGGCGAGCTTACCAGTGGAACCTTTAAGCCAAAAACCTACTTTTGACATAGTTGTAAAAATTTAAATTGTTAAACATCTGTAAAACCTTCGGTTTTGCCTTTCTCCGACCCCTCTGTTTGTTTCCGACTCGGAACATCCTTAGAGGAAACCTCGAGAGGAGGGAGAGGAGACCTTTCTTCCGGTTCACGCTGCAAAGATATGAAAAAATTTTGATACGACGTATATTTTTTCGGCAAATAAATTTTCTTTACACGAAAGCCGATCCCCCTTATACATATATTGGCCCCCGTGCAAACGCCCAGAAATGACCGAGTGACCAAAATGACCGGGAATTGTTAAGCCGTCTAAAATATGTTAAACGAACCTTTCGGTTTTAACGGAAATTTCTTTACTTCTTCGTCATCGCCGAAAATTTTTGGCCAACTGCCAAAAATCAAAAAGCAGACCAAAAATTTGCCCATGATTCCAGTGAGTGTTTCATCTATACAGACGGAGTTTCAAAGTTCATCATTCATCCCAATTATAAGATGAAGGTAAGCCGCGAGGTAGTAAAGTTGGTCAACTTCATAACAGCCTCCAGAAGAACTGACAAGAAGGAGTTCAACGGCAAACGCTACATCAAGATATACCAAGCGGCAAGGTCGAATTGCTCATCATCACACAGATGCCACCGTTCCGCACATCGTGGCTCTACTTGGCTTCTCCTTTCACGCTGCAAAGATAGGAATTTTATCGTTATCTTCCAAATTTTTGAGCAGCGAATGCAATGAATGCTTGCATTACGTACCAGTCCCTAGATACATTCGGTAGTCCCCTTTGGCACTATTTCATAACCTTAATATCGATACTTAAACTACCTGCATTAACGGTGTACGAGCCCGGAACCGTAAACTCAAAATAGGCATGATCACCATCAATCTTTGACCGCACGTCGCCAGGATTCACCCAAATCTTTTCAGGCTCATACAATCCATTGGCGTTACGATAGGTAGCAATCAGTGTCGCAACACGGTTCTTCAAATATAGGTTCCAGTCATTAATCTCCAGCACCCCCTCCGGGTCTTGGACCTCCATCGGGTTTAGCTCATCTCTGGGGTCATTATTCTTTTCACACGACACCATCACGCTACCCATACTGCAAATCATCACAGCAACCAGCAAATACCACAACAGCTTTTTCATCACATTCGTTCTGTTTTCACGCAAAGTTACTAAAAACCCAAAAACGGCACCAAGCCTAAATCTTTTATCATGCAAAGATACGGATTTTTTTATTAACTTCCAATTTTTTTTGCTTTTTCTTTCATATTTCAAAGATATTCGCTATTTTTTTCGCGAGGCGAAGAAGACACTTTCGCTCGAAAGAACAAAATAAATGACTATTTCTTTGGTTCTTTGCTCACTTATTCGTATCTTTGCAGGTGCATTGTGAAATGGAGTTGAAGGACGACCCAAAGCTGATTGCAGAATATCAGCGCAGGCATAGCCGTAGTGAGGCGTGGCCGGAAATACTGGAAGGCATACGTCAGGTGGGAATACTGGATATGCAGATATTCATCCTGGGCACGCAACTGGTGATGATTGTGGAGACACCGTTGGACTTCGATTGGGACTCGGCAATGGCACGTCTGGCCACACTGCCGCGTCAACAGGAGTGGGAAGACTACATGGCTATGTTCCAGCAGTGCAAGCCCGGTGCCACCAGCGACGAGAAGTGGCAGGAGATGCAGCGTATGTTCTATTTGTATGAATAAATAGAGAGAACGGAATGAAAAACTGGGAAGTTCGTGAGGTTTTGGTTCATTTTCATTTTTTTAAATAACATTTATTGTTAAACATTACCCTCCACCCGTCAACAGACCATTAGACCTTATGTTTACTGATGCTAAACTCCGAGTTTATCGGCACTAAAATGTAATACTCCGAAAGAAATTATGAATACTCTTGGAGTATTTCCGATTACTCCGAAAGTATTGCCGCTAACACCTTCCCTGCTAATCGTTACTCTCCTCCCTGCTGTCGGCTTGACACTTCCCTGCTGTCGGCCGGACAGCA
>CADCDY010000012.1:711-37802 GCA_902800245.1 uncultured Prevotellaceae bacterium | reverse complement strand
CTTCGTTGGCGGCATCTGGATATGGCTCACACACATCTTCTACGGTCTCATATTCTGCATCACCATCATTGGCATCCCATTCGGAAAGATGCACTTTAGGCTGGCAAAGCTGGCCCTTTCACCTTTTGGGAAAGAATTAAGTTAACACCTCAATGTTTAAACGAGTTTAATAAATTGTCAGCATAGTATAACTGAGTTTAAATTCCGTGCCAGTTAGACTTCAGCGATTGTCATTCTGGCATGGATTCTTTCCATAGGCATGTACTTTGCTTATCTGTTAGTGAGAGCCGAAGCGAAAGCCGAGGCAATCAAGTAACAAAATGTCAAATTTAAAAATAGCCTCGTGCCAACAGTACAGCACCCGCAGTCAATGTCAAGGAGAGTGAGAAGGCCTACACGATGGAACTTGCAGCTCCAGGCATCAAGAAAGAATATTGTCGCGTAGCCATCAATGACGAGGGCAACCTCACCATCGCCATTGAGAACAAACAGGAACAAAAGCATGAGGACAAGCACCATCACTATCTGCGCCGCGAGTTCAGCTACTCGAACTACGAGCAGAGCTACACGCTACCAGACGATGTGGTGAAGGATCAGATTTCTGCTAAGGTCGAGGACGGCATCCTGACCATCACCATGCCGAAGACCGAGCCGAAGCAGAAGGTCACCAAGGCCATCGAAGTCTCATAAGCCTCGCCGGGCTTTGTCTAAAAGGGATTGAAACATCTAAAAACAGTTGGGAGCAGCATCCATCGCGGTGTTGTTCCCTTTTTTCACTCAAAAAGAGCCAAGAATCATCTATTATGATAGATAAAATTAAGAATCGCTTTAGGTTCGAGTCCGTCTGGGCACCCTCGAAAGAAGACATCGCCGAAAGGCAATGTCTTTTTTTTGTGAGCAGTCACAAAGAACTCCTGTGAGTCAATGACTTGCGGGAGTTTTTGTTTTGAGTGGATATGACCGAAATACGGGTAGATGTTCATTTTTTTGCAGAATTATGCATGATATTTACTAATTTAGTATAAAAATACAGGGTCTTTTCATAATGGGAAAG
This sequence comes from uncultured Prevotellaceae bacterium, assembly GCA_902800245.1. Lineage (GTDB taxonomy): Bacteria > Bacteroidota > Bacteroidia > Bacteroidales > Bacteroidaceae > Prevotella. The sequence continues at coordinate 36,748 of CADCDY010000012.1, read as the reverse complement.
CATTTTTCGAGACTTTTTTTGTATTTTTGTGCGCAGAATGAAACAACTGCTCATACTGCTTTGTCTTGTAGTCATGTTGCCCATAGGCATCTGGGCCCAGGAGGATGATGACATCGCAGCATCATTGAACCTGAACGAGGTCGTGGTGCTGCCAGATGGTATGACGTTTGAGGAGTATCTGGTGAAACAGGTACTGGAAAACGCCAAGCCGCTGAAGAAACGCCTGCAGACATTGCGCTATTCCGTGACGTGCAAGTTGGACAAGGATCTGGATCTGACCCAGATTCCCCACCGCCGTACTGTAACTTTTGCAGCCAAGCTCGCAGGATACGGACAGATTGTGAAGGCATTGATGGAACACAAGGTGTTTGGCATCACGATGGCCGAGGACGTGCTGTTCAACAAAGGCAAGATAACGACGTCCAACGTGCGTATGGTGGAGATGAAACAGAAGCTGACGGAGAAGCAGGTAAAGTCATTCCTGAAACACGACGGTATGATGAGCGCCAACGTGTATGACATGTTCTATGAGAAGGTACGCGACAAGGCAAAGGAACTGAAGAAAAAATACCGTAAGAAGCAGGAAACCGATATGAAATATATGGGCAGCTACACCACGGGCGGCAGGACCATCTATAAGGTGAGACTCGACAACATGCAGGTACACATCGCCGACGGGTGTTGGCAGATCAAGATGTTAGACTATACAGAGGGCCAGAACAAGATGCACTTTGAGCTCAGCGAAGTGAGGCCCAACTTGTTTCTGCTTTCCAAGGGCAATGCCAAACTGTATGTAGACCGGAAGAAATGGCCTAATGGCTATATATCCATGCAAATGACATATAAATATCAATAAGAAAGACGATGGGATTGGATGCAATAGTATTAATAACCAACAAAAACTATACGATTATGAAGAAACTAATTATATGCCTTATGGCAATGATGAGCGTACTGGCTGTTTCAGCCCAGAAACTAAATGATCCTATCCTTGGCGGTGAGTTGAGTAATTCGGCGGCAACATCGGTGGAGGATATCGACGAGGTGATGCCACGGATGCGGGCGTTGGGACTGAACACGGTGCTCGTGCCTGCCTACTGGGAGTTGATGGAGCCTACGGAGGGGCAGTTCGATTTCACGCTTATCGACCGCACGATCGACGTGGCGCGACGTGAGCATTTGCACGTCGTGTACCTTTGGTTCGGTGCGTGGAAGAATTCGATGTCGTGCTATGCGCCAGGGTGGTTCAAGCAGGACACGAAGCGGTTCCCACGGGCGATGACCGCCGAAGGAAAGCAGATGGAGATCGCCTCGTGCTTCAGCGACAACGTGTTGCAAGCCGACCTGAAGGCATTCTCGTCACTCATGCGGCATATCCGTGAAAAAGACCCGCAGCGCGAGGTGGTCGTCATGATGCAGATAGAGAATGAGATTGGTATGCTGGAATCGGCACGCGACCATTCACCTTTAGCTGAGAAAGCCTATATTAAAGAAAGGTGGGCGGAACGCTACGGCACGGATGAGTATGCCGACGAGAAGTTTATGGCGTTGAACTATGCCCGCTACGTGGAGCATCTGGCTCAGGCAGCACGCAGCATCCACGACATGCCGCTCTATGTGAATGCCGCAATGAACAGCCGTGGGCGCCGTCCTGGCGAATATCCGTCGGCAGGGCCATTAGCACACCTCATAGACTTTTGGCACGAGGGCGCACCGAGCATCGACCTGCTCGCCCCCGACATCTACGATACTGGCTTCAAGTCGTGGTGTGCACAGTATGCAATGCCTTTGCGTCCGCAGGATGGAGGAAAAATCAAAAATCGTCTCTTTATCCCTGAGAGCCGCTGTTGCGAGAATAGCGGAGTCCGTGCCCTCTATGCCTTTGGCGAGCATCAGGCTTTGGGTTTCTCACCCTTCGCCATCGACCAAGCCAGCCCAAAGGAAACAGAATCGGTAACAAAAGCCTACGCCCTGCTGCGACAAGTATTCAATGTAAAACGCTCGTTGAATAGTTGGGGCCTACTCTTTGACCAGGAAGATCGTGAGCGCGTTATTAACGATGACAATGTGGTGATGACCTGTCGCCATTACTTTACTCTTCCTTGGGATCCTCGTGCCACCGACGGCAGTACGTGGCCAGAGGGCGGTGCCATGCTCATCCGTCTTGGCAAGTTTGACTATCTGTTGGCAGGCAGCGGTGTGGTCGTTGACTTTAAGACGCCTATGGAGAAACAACAAGAGCAACAAAAGACATTAGGTGAGGACGGTTTTGCAGAAGCAGGTGCTAATAGCCAAAAGCAATTCGCAACGCCACACTCTGCCCTGCAGAGAACAGCCAAAAGCCAGAAATTCAATGGAAAACGCCTCGGCCTACTTTCCGTAGATGAAGTTTCCATCTCCAATGATGGCACGATGCAGTACCTCCGACGTCATAACGGTGACCAAACGCATCAAGGCCGTCACGCTCGCATCGGTGTCGGCGAGTGGAAAATCCTCCACATCCGTCTATATGAATATTAAACGGCAGAATGTTTTTTTTATAGTCCGTCGTAATCGCTGATGGCCTTACGCCATTCGTCGGAAAGCGGTATGGACTGTTTGTGCTCCAGGTCGTACATCACCAATATCGACAGGCAGCGGCTCTTCACCTCCTGCGTGTCGGTGTCAAAGATCTCCTGTTCCAGATGGAAACTCTTGTTGCCGAGTTTGGCGGTACGGGTGCGGACGGTCAATCTTCACCACGAAAATGGCATACTGATCCCAGTCGAAGCCTTTGCACACGGTGGAGACATAGTCCGTCTTACCCGAGTCGTAGAACTGAAAATATATGGTGTTGTTCACATGCCCGAACTTGTCAACGTCGTTGAAACGTATCTGCAGCGGCACCACATTATGAAATTCGTTATTTCTGTCTTCTGTCATCTTGTAAGAATCATACACAATTATTAAATCTATCTATCAATGCCTGGCAGCCTTCCAGGACGTCACGCCAAGTGGCCTCGAAGTCGCCCGTGTACCAAGGGTCTGCTACGTCGCCGGGCCGTTTGGTGAAGTCCATCAGCATCACGATCTTCCCTTCAGGGTCGCCACCGCAGATGTTTCGCATGTTGCGGATGTTCCATGAATCCATGCCGATCAGGAGGTCAAAGCGATTGTAGTCCGAGCGCGTCATCTGCCGTGCTGTCTTGCCCGTACAACTGATGCCGTGTTCCGCCAGCTTGCGTCGGGCTGGGGGATAGACGCTGTTGCCTATCTCCTCTGTCGAAGTGGCTGCCGACTCAATCACGAAACTGTCCTCCAGCCCCTCCCGCTTCACCAAGTCCTTCATCACGAACTCCGCCATCGGGCTTCGGCAGATGTTCCCGTGACAGACAAAAAGTATTCTCTTAATCAAATCCGATGGCATCAATATATTCTTGTTTTGCTATAATAGCGAGTCTTTTCATCGCTTTTTCTTAGAAGTTCTTACGGACACCCTGCCATTCTGGGAATTTCATCTTCAGGTATTCATCGTCGAGGAAAAGAGCAGACTGTCCCACCTGTCCCTTCAGCTGCCAGTCGAGCCATTTCACGACAGCCTTGGCGTAGTTGCCACCATGCTTCTCATAATAGGTGCCGCTGTGACCATCCTTCGAATTGAGCATCACTACGGGGATGTTGTCGGCAATGCGCTCATAGTCCTTCTGAGCATTACCGTAGGCGATGTCGCCAGGGCCGCCAATCATGTAGAACATCGGTGTATGCAGGTTCTTCAGGTTATCCTTCGTCGTACCCATCATCTCCATATCGCCGATGCCGGAGTTCAGCATCACGCAAGTCTTGATGCGAGGGTCGTAGGCCACTCCCAGCACCTGTGCGCCACCGCACGACTGTCCCATCGCAGCTACGTGATCAAGGTCGAGACAGTGGTAGTATTCAGACCCCTGCTTGGCATTCTGCTCCGTCAGCCAGTCGAGCACTTCCAACAGCATCTTGGGATAGGTACTGAACTGTGGGGCGGCAGGCGCCTGTTGCTTCTTATTCTTCTTGGCTTTCTTGGCGGCCTCCTCACGTTGTTTGGCTTGCTGTTCCTGCTGAGCCTTCTTCTCTTCAGCCGTCATAGGCAGGATCTTTTCTCCATTAGCCATGATGACATCGCCCTTCGTGTCGGGATAGGCTGCCTTCAGCACACCACGCCATTGTGCCATCACGTCTGCTTCGTCGTACGGACCGATGGCCGCTGCCACATAGCCGTAGGAGGCTACCTCGCTCAGCAGTAGGCGCATCTCCACATTGTTGTTGAAGCAAGCACCGTTGGCATAGACAATCACAGGCAGGGCGCCCTGTTTCGCAACTACTTCTTTCAGGTTTTGCGGACGATACACCGTGAAACCTGTGCAGGAAGCATCACCTACCACTTCCGACTTGAACGGACCTGTGCCGCCATCTTCCACTACTTGTTTCTGAACAGTCTGGGCATTCATCCCCATACTCATAGCGACCATCATCGCTGTCATGAATAGTTTCTTCATAATTATAGTCATATCTTAAAAAACAACATTTGTTAATTTTGAGTGCAAATATAGTAAATTCTCACCATTTTTTCGTACTTTTGCTAATGATTTTAATAAGATTTGTGATTTATGAAAACGAAGTATTGAGCAACATCATGGCGCGTCGCTCCATCCGCAAGTACCTCGACAAACCCGTTGAACACGAGAAGCTGGAGGCCGTAGCCCCGCGATGCTTCGAAAGTAAAATACATCAAGTAAAGAAAACCTGCGAAGACCTTATCAAAGCCCCCGACCTGCGGAAATGCAAGCCGGGGGCTCTCGGATAATATATGGAATGGCAACTAAGCCACGAAGTGCTTGATGTTGTGGGCTGATGTCTTGTTTGCATCGTAGCGGACTGTCAACTCACGAGTGCGGGGATTCCAGTTGGTGTCCATCACGCCCTTCATGTTCTCAACCTTTGCCACAACCTTCTTGTGAAAGTCGTGACGGCTCACCTTGATGGTGCAGGTCTTCACGTCAGGGCGATAGGCGTGAGTCTTGTGAACATCGTTATGAGAGAGTGCTTTGTCCACCTTGTCGAAGTGGGACTCAGACTTGTGGTTATTCACTACAACGGCCTTGTCGTTCTTGCCATTGTTATGGTTCTTGTTACCTGCCATTGCCGGCATTGCGAATGTGATGCTCATCATCATCATGATTGCGATCACTTTATTAAACTTCTTCATAATCTTCATCTTTTAAATTGTTCAACTTTCGTTCTGTGTCAGACTCCTATGTTCTGATTCACGGTGCAAAGTTACGGCGATTTCGTGGGATTTGAAAATGAAAAATCCTATTCTGTAATTCCAGAATCCCTAAACTTTCATGGGGATTTCCCCTGAAAGAAACAATAAAACAAAAATCCCAAAGCAAAAAGTAGCCCCAATACAACAAGGATTCTGCAAGGGTGCAGCTCCCATTCATGTTCGGTAGATGTCCGGTACTTGTCCGGTATATGTTCGGTTTTAAACCGAATAAGTAGCGAGTACATAGCGAGCAAATATCGGACAAGGATTGGAGGAGAAGCGAAGTAATACCGGGGCTAAGGTATGGGTAGAGTGGAGATTAATATGAGAAGTGGATGAGAGATATAGAATATGTGTATTATAATAGAGTATGTGTATTATAAATATGAATTAAAGATAGGAGAATAGAACGATGAAGAAGAAAGACAGTGGTGGGTTAGGAATGACGATTCCTAAGAGGATGCGTATTGCGGGGGTGACTTTTTACCTGCGTAACGGACAATTGATAGGACGAGAGTCTTCCACACACGAGAAACGTAGCAACACGTTGCCGCAGTTCATTCAGCGGCAGAAGATGCGGCACACGACGGCGCTGGAGAGAGCCGCAGACAGCTACGGCGGACTCACTGGGACTCCGTAACTCTCGCCATGATATCGCTGATGCCCGGCAGGCCGGTGATTAGCTCATCCAGTAAATAAAAAATATGGGCCCATCGTGAAGGTGGACCCGTTTTTGTTTATTTGTTATATCCGCATGCGGGATTTTCGTACATCGTGATGGGAATGCGGAACTGCATCATCTCGTCGAGGTTGTGGACGGGATGTTCCACATCTTGCGGGATGGGACGTTTCGAGAACGTCTGGAAGTAGAGCAGGCAGGCGTCGCGCCACCATTCTGCGTCGCGGGCCTGGATGCGGAGCTTACGCTGTACCTCGCTGAAACGTTGGGCATCGACATAAGGCTGCATGGCATCCCAGACGGCCAGGAAATGGCGAGCCTCGTGGACGCCGTCGTCGTACTTATGGCAGAGCTCGTCCCAGAACGTACGGCCGCTCTTCATCATAAAGTCCCAAGGCACGTGATGGAACCAGGTGAGCAGGTTCTCAGGACACGTATTGATGTCGTTGTAGAGACGGCAGAGTGCCTCAGGATACTGCTTGACGTTGGCGGAACCCGTCGTGGTACGGTCGAAGCCCATGCCGACAGCATCGGCCTTGTGGTAGTAGGGTGGGGTCCAGTCGGCACGCACGCCCTTGGGAGCGTACCACGGCTCTGGACCGTAATGGTGGGTGCCGGCAAAGATGTGGTGAATGCCCAGCGGCATCATGTAGTCGACGCACGCCTCGCGGGAGTTAAGCATCAGTTGCGACAGAGTCGCAACAAACGATGGATTAGCGGTGAAGGTCTGGGTGAGCCATTCGTCGGCAATCTCCTTGGGAGTCAGCGCAGGGTTCCAAGCAGCACGTCCGAAGGCGTACCAGTTGGCCTGAGCGAAGTGGTGACCACACCAGTTGGTGTCGTCGCCGATATTGGCCACACCAGCCATCGCACGGAGACTACCAGGCTTGACAAACGAGAAGAACTCCTGCCACATCGGGGCGAGATATACCAGGTGGTTGGCAGCGCCCAGATACTCCTGCGTGAGCTGGAATTCCACCATCATCTGCGTCTTCTGCATGGCGGTAAATAGCGGGCTGTACGGCTCGCGCGGCTGGAAGTCGATGGGGCCGTTCTTAATCTGGATGATGACGTTGTCGGCAAACTGACCGTCCAGCGGCATGAACTCCAAGTAGGCCTGATTGGCACGGTCTGGACTCTGGGGCGCATATACGAAGGCGCGCCACATCACGATGCCCTTGTGGGGCTTCAACACGCCAGCCAGCATGTTGGCACCGTCGGCATGGGTGCGTCCGAAGTCCTGCGGACCAGGCTCGCCCTCGGAGTTGGCCTTCACCAGAAAACCACCGAAGTCGGGAATCAGACGGTAGATCTCGTTCACCTTCTCCTTCCACCAGCCGACGACCTTCTTGTCGAGCGGGTCGGCAGTCGGCAGTCCACCCACCTTGATAGGCGAGGCGAAATTGATGGAGAGATAGACGCGGATGCCGTAGGGACGCAACAGGTCGGCAATGGCCTTCGTCTGTTCCAGACTCGCCGTCGACAGTGCCTCGGGCTTGGCATTCACGTTGTTCAGCACGGTACCATTGATGCCCACGGAGGCATTGGCACGCGCGTACATCTGTATACGTTCTGGCGTGGGATTCACGAAGATGCTATGACCCGCAAAACCGCGTTCGACCGTGCCATTGGGGTTGTCCCAGTGGTTCAGGATGCGCAGGTCGTAGAAGGGCTTCTCTGTGATGTCGAGCATGTCGCACGACTGTCCCGTCTGTTGCAGGCGCAATAGGTGGTAGGCACCATAGAGCAGACCTGCATCATTGCTGGCCGTTATCACCGTCGTCGCGCCCTGGCTCTTGATCGTATAGCCGTCGCGAGCCAAGCCCTTCTGCCGTTTCAGCACTACAGGACCGCCCTGCCAGTAGGTTTGCAACTCGGTCATAGCCGTTCCCTTGACACCCGTTACGTTCGCCGTGGTGTTCGTCGCCTCCATGCGTAACCACAAGCGACTGCCGTCTTCACTGTTCGCAGCTGCGAAACTCCATCCCGCCATCAGCAGGAAAAACATTGAGATAAAGAGTCTTTTCATTGTCATCTGTATCGTCTGTTGTTGATAGTTTCTATAAATAATGTTGAGAATTATGCGTAACTTTGTGGCGTATTTTAACAAAATATATGTAATAAGGTGATATGAAGAGAATACTGATGGCGATGATGGTGGCGACGGTGGCGATAGCCTTGTGGGGCCAGACGCTGGCATTTCCGACGGCTGAGGGTTTCGGCAAGTATGCCTCTGGCGGTCGTGGAGGCAAGGTTGTGGAGGTGACGACGCTGGCTGACAGTGGCGAGGGCTCGTTGCGCTGGGCACTGACGGACGCTGGACGTGAGAATGCCACCATCGTGTTTCGCGTGAGCGGCACGATAGTCATCGGTCCTAATCCCCAGCGCAAGAACGAACGCTCTATCCGTGCCAAGCTGAAGAATGTCACCATAGCAGGTCAGACGGCTCCTGGCGAGGGTATCCTGTTGCGAGGCGGCAAGCTGAATCTGGGCGGTTCGGAGAATGTTATCATCCGCAACATCCGTTCGCGTCTGGGCGTTCTGGAACTGCCGCGAAACGACGGTGAGACGGACGCGGCCTACAAGAAGCGCTGTTTCATCGAGGGTGGTGCCATCGGCATTGAAAACGCCCGCAACATCATCATCGACCACTGCTGTTTTGGATGGAGCGGCGAGGAGAACGTGACGATGTACGACAATCACTATACGACGATGCAGTGGTGTATCATCCACGAGGGCCTGCACGATGCGGGTCATAAGAAAGGCGTCAGGGGCTACGGTGCCCAGTGGGGTGGTTCGCCAGCGACGTTTCACCACAACCTGCTGGCACATAACGACAGCCGTTCGGCACGCATCAACGGAGCCTCGAATGCGAATGGAGACAAGAACGTCTTCCTGGAATATGTCAATAACGTGAACTTCAACTGGGGTCGCAAGCACTCCTGCTACGGTGGCGAGAACGAGGCAGGGGAGGGTAGTAGCCACGAGTGTAACTTCGTGGGCAACTACTACAAGCCCGGGCCTGCGCATCCTGAGGATAATGTGTTTGTCGAACTGAGCAATGCCCGCAAGGGTAAGCAGCTCACGGCACCCTCAATTTGGTTCTTCGACGGTAACGTGATGGAGGGTGTGAAGGCGAAGGACGACTGGACACTCGTCAGCAATAAGACACCATTTACTATTGAGCAGCAAAGATTGTATGAACGATTGCAAAATGCTGGGTATCAGGAGTATATTATGAATGTAGAAAGTGCCAAAAATGCCTATAAACATGTGTTGGAGAGGGCTGGCACCATCCGCCGCGATGCCATCGAGCGTCGTATCATTGAGGATGTGCGTAGCGGACAGCCCAGGTATCAAGGACGGTCTGCCAACAAGCCCGGAATTATCGATTCGCCTGCCGATGCGGACGGGTGGCCAACGTATGCTGACGCCCAGCCTGTGACGGACAACGACCATGACGGAATGGCTGACGACTGGGAGCGTGTCCACGGCCTCGACCCGTCGAATGCTGACGACCGTAACCTCATCGTCTCGAAAGACGGCTATACCGCCCTTGAAGCCTACCTCTGTTCGCTGATGGGTGAAAATATCAAGTTCAAAAAGTAGAAAGGCAAAGATGAAGGTGAGAAAGATATTTCTGGCATTGCTGCTGATAACGGCAGTCGCCATACAGGCTCAAAACAGCAACGACGTGGTGGATATTACGTCGCGATTCACTTATTGCTGGGGCGGCAGTGAGTCGTTGACACACAATGCCGACGGGAGCATCACCTATCATACTAATGTGTGGGGAGGACTTGTGGCATGGCTTGGTGGCGAGGACTGGTCGGACTATAGTGAGCTGGTGTTCGAACTGAGCGCGCCGTCAACCTGTGCCGTTCAGGGCTTGGTGATGTATCCGGAAGGGACGAGCAATGACGTGCACTATATGACTGCCGGCACTACTGTCGTCAACGTCGAGCTGGATGCTGAGAAACGTAAGAATGTCACACAGGTGGCCCTGCAGACGGACAAGGCCGTCACGTTGGTCGTCAAGCGCATATATCTGAAGATTGAACGTTTGCCGGAGTATGGCGAGCAAAAAGGACAGCTGAAGATTAACGAACTGATGCAGTCGAACATCGATTGCCTGATGGACGACCTGAACGATTTTCCTGACTCGTGGGTAGAACTATACAACAGCGGCGACACCCCTGTCAATCTGGGCAAATACAAGCTAGGAGTAGAGGCTAATGCCGCCAGTGCATGGAAGTTGCCGCCGATGGCGATAGACCCTCACGGCTTTGTGGTGGTCTTTGCCGACAAGGTTGGCAAGCGGCTGCATACCGACTTCCGCCTGGACTCGGGCAAGGGCGGCAGCGTCTATCTCTTCTTCAACGGCGAGGTGGACGACAAGCGTGAAAACATAGAGAAGCAGCCTGCACCCAATATCTCGTTAGGCGTGAAGACGGAGACGGACGACTCTTGGGGCTACCAGTATGAGCCCACACCAGGTGCTGCCAACTGTGGCGTGCTGTGTACGAAGAAACAGTTGCTGGGCGTACCCGTGTTCAGCGAACAGGGTAGGGTGCTGACCTCTGGCGCTACGTTGCGTTTGGAACTGTCGCCTGCCAGTGGCTCGCCGGAAGGTACCGTTGTCCGCTATACCTGCGATGGTAGCAAACCTACTGACAACAGTCCGCAATATACATCTCCCATCACTATCAGCAAGACCACCACGGTGCGTGCAAAAGCTTTCTGCGAGGGTTACCTGTCGCCTCGCAGTGCCACGCAGTCGTTCATCTTCCTGGGTCGCGACATGACGTTGCCTGTTGTCTCGCTGGTCACCGACCAACGCTATTGGGACGATCCGCAGTTGGGCATCATCAGCAACAATTCGTCGGAGAACCGCAACGACTGGCGCCGTCCTGTCAACATCGAATACTTCGAGACGCCCAATAGCGACAGCAAACTCAATCAATTGTGCGAGACACGCGTACAGGGTGGTGCGTCGCGTAGTGCCAAACTGAAGTCGCTGGCCGTCTATGCACACAAACGCTTTGGAGAGAAACGGCTGGCCTACGAATTCTTCCCTGACCAACGGCCTGGCGATACGGAGTTCAAGTCGCTGGTGTTGCGCAATGCCGGCAACGACTTCGACTATCTCCTGATGCGCGATGCCGTCATCCAGCGCACCATGGGTCAGCACGTCGACCTCGACTGGCAGGCGTGGCGCCCAGTCATCATCTTCAAAAATGGCGTTTATAAAGGCATTCTCAACATCCGCGAACGCTCGAACGAGGACAACGTCTATACCCACTACGACAAGCTCGAGGATATTGACATGATAGAGAACTGGTATGAGCTGAAGGAGGGCGATTGGGAAAACTGGAACCGTTTCAAGGCGTTCTATCAAGAGACGGGACACACGTTGGCTGAGTATGAACAGTGGATGGATTGCGAGGAGTTTGCCAACCTGCTGCTGATGAACCTCTACTACAGCAATCGCGACTTCCCTGGCAACAATATCGTCATGTGGCGACCGCGTAAGGAAGGGGGACGTTGGCGTTTCATTGCCAAGGATACCGACTTCGGACTCGGACTCTATGGCCATGCTGCCGATTACAACACCGTTGCATGGATCAATGACCACAACTATGATGCCAGCGCCAACTGGGCCAATGGCAACGACGAGACACGCCTGTTCCGGCGTCTGATGGCCATCGATGATTTCCGTCGTATGTTCCTCGACCGTGCGGCAGTCTATATGGGCGATTTCCTCAACGAGCGCGGCATCCGGGCCATTTGGGACCCGATGGTCGATATGATTCGTCAGGAGTATCCCTATCACAAGCAGGCAGTGAATGGCTGGATTAATTACGACAACGAACTGAAGGGCGCCCGCAATTGGCTGGCGGCGCGTACGTCCTATTTCATCCATCAGTTGGCAAGCTTTTACAACGAAGGCACGCCCACTGTGCTAACCGTCAACAAAGATGTGGCTTCCGACAAGCTGGCAGACGTTACTGTCAGCATAAACGACATCCCACTGACGCAACCGGTCTTCGACGGAAAATACTATGCCGGACGTCAGGTGACCCTGTGTGCCGAGGGCGGACAGCAGCCTATCGTGGGCTGGCAGATAGTGCAAGTGGATAACAATGGCACGACGTCAACCACTGAAGTAGATGGGGCACAACACGTCTTTACGATGCCGTCGTGTAAGTCGCTGACAATCAATGCGCTGTTCAATACTTCCGGCATCCGCACCATCACCACAGACGTCCACTCTGCCGACAACTGGTACCGTCTTGATGGTCGTCGCCTGCAGGGCCGTCCCAATCATCCAGGCCTTTACATCCATCAAGGCCGGAAGGTGGTCAAATGAAATAGGTTTGAACTTAGATAGTGATTTCGCCACTACCGTAGCAACGGTGGTGGCGATTGTCGTAAACGACGCAGAACTGGCCTGGGGCGACACCATGAATGGGCGCATCGGCATGAACCATATAACGGCCTTCACCCAAATTTTCCAATTTGGCAGGCAGGTATTCGGGTGTGTGGCGAATCTTCAGCGTGATATCCGTTGGGGGCAGTTGTCCGTTGATGCTATGAAAGTCCATGATAGGAAAATCCTGCTTGTAGGCTGTCGCAGGATCGTAGCCGTGAGACACATAGACGATGTTCTGCTCGATGTCTTTCTTGATGACGAACCAAGGACCACCGCCCAGCCCCATGCCCTTGCGCTGACCGATAGTGTGGAACCAATGGCCTTTGTGCTGACCTATCTTCTTGCCCGTTTCCAGTTCCACCACGTCGCCAGGCAATTCGCCTAAATAGCGGCGCAGATAGTCGTTGTAATTGATTTTCCCCAAGAAACAGATGCCTTGCGAGTCCTTACGCTTGGCGTTGACCAAGTGTTCGCGCTCGGCTATCACACGTACCTCGTCCTTCATCATGTGACCAATAGGAAACAAGGCCTTCGCCAACTGCCAGTCATAAATCTGAGCGAGAAAGTCAGTCTGGTCCTTCACGGGGTCAGGACTGGTGCAGAGCCATTTTAGCTTTTGGCTTTGGGCTTTTGGCTTTTGGCTAATTGCTAACGGCCAATTGCCAATGGCTTCTTCTTCAGTCGTGGCATAGTGGCCTGTGGCGATGAGGTCGTAGTCGTGGCCGCGTTTCTCGTGAAAGGCACCAAACTTGATCAGTCGGTTGCACATCACGTCGGGATTCGGCGTCATGCCCGCGCGTACCTTATTCATCGTGTACGTCGTTACCTGGTCCCAATATTCGCGGTGGCAGTCTATGACCTCCAACTTACACCCATACTTGTGCGACACGGCTATGGCCATCTCCAAATCCTCTTCGCTGGAGCAGTCCCACTCCTCTTCCTCCTCAGGACCTATCTTGATGTAAAAGCAGTCCGGATGCAGGCCCTGACGCACCAATTCGTAGAGCACCACGCTCGAATCGACACCGCCCGAAAGCAGCACAGCGATACGCTTGTTTTCTATTTCTTTGACGTTCATGGGTGCAAAGGTACGAAAAGTTCATAGTTCATAGTTCATAGTTCATAGTTAAAGATACTTAAATATTAGTGCAAATCCATTGTCGAATGAAAAATAACTCATATCTTTGCGATATCAAATTGATATCATCATGCATATTAAACATTGAAAATTATGGAAACAAAAGAATTTGCATTCAAAGGTTGGGTGATGAACGGATTCCTGATGTTGTTCGTCAACTTTCTGATTCTGGTATTGTCTATCGTAACAATTGTGTTCAGCATTATCCTGCTCGACGAGTCTGACGGTGGCGATGGTGGTTGGTTGCTGGGTGGTGGCATTCTGCTGCTCGTTGTCAACATCTTTATGTGGTGTGGCCACATGATGCTCGAACCCAACGAGGCTCGCGTAGCTACATGGTTCGGTAAATATGACGGCACGTTCTCGAAGACAGGTTTCTTCTGGATCAACCCTCTTTATAGTACCAAGAAGGTCAGCCTCCGCGCCCGTAACCTCGACGCAGAGCCCATCAAGGTGAACGACAAGACGGGTAACCCCGTGATGATTGGTCTGGTGTTGGTGTGGAAACTGAAGGATACGTATAAGGCTTTGTTCGAGGTGGACACGCAGACGATGGCTTCTGCCCCCAATTCCGTGGGTACCGACATGCGCTCCATCATGAATGCCCTCGAGCGCTTCGTGCGTGTGCAGAGCGATGCTGCCCTGCGTCAGGTGGCTGGTCAGTATGCCTACGACGACGAGGATAAGACAACGGTGAGCACCGATTGTCAGAGCGACAATCTCACCCTGCGCGGTGGTGGTGACGAGATCAACGACCAGCTGGAAGAGAAACTGAACGAGCGTCTGGCTTTGGCAGGCATCGAGGTGGTCGAGGCCCGCATCAACTATCTGGCTTACGCTCCTGAAATTGCTGCTGTCATGCTGCGTCGCCAGCAGGCTTCAGCTATCATCACCGCTCGCGAGAAAATTGTCGAGGGTGCTGTTTCGATGGTTAAGATGGCTCTTGACAAACTCTCTAACGAGGATGTCGTAGAGCTGGACGACGATAAAAAGGCCGCTATGGTCAGCAATCTGTTAGTGGTACTCTGTGGCGACGACTCAGCCCAGCCCGTAGTAAACACAGGAACGCTGAACCATTAAACTTGTCTGATGGAAAATGGCCAATGTAGAAAGCAGGGAAATGTAAGACGTTATGGCTGAGAAGACAACCAAAAGTTTCATCTTGCGCGTGGACGCGGAAACGATGAACGCAATTGAGGCCTGGGCTGCGGACGAGTTCCGCAGCACCAACGGCCAATTGCAGTGGGTCATCACCGAGGCCCTTCGCAAAGCCAAGCGCCTGCCAAAAAAGAAAAACCAACAACCACAAAACGAAGGAAACAATGAATAGGAAGAAAGCATTATTATTAATCGTGGCATTTGAGTTGATGCTTATGGCAATGCTGGTAGTATTATTCTTTTCAGGTGTCATGGGTGTTACGCCGTTCATTATCACAGTGCTCATCGTAGGCATTGTCTCAAGTACCTTTACGGTCCTCGCTGTCCGTAAATTACCTCCCATGTAAAAGACAATCGCCACCACCGTTGCTACGGCAGTGGCGAGATAACAGTTTAAAACCCTAACTTTTATTGTATTATCACCTTGCGGGTGAGAGATACCATTGTTTTTTCTCGACGCCCTTCGACGTGCTCCACTGGATGAAGTCGGGATAGAGCTGGTCGATTTTCTTGCTCTCGTTCGCTCTGAGCAGGAGAGTGTTCTTGAACGCGTCGATGTTTACGCCAGCGAGATAGAAGGCAAAGGGATAATTGCCGCTACGGACAAAGAAGACGTCGTTGCTCGGCTTCGAGGCGTCGTCGCCTGTGCCGAAATATTTGAAGTCCATCTTGGCAGTAGGTGCCTCGTAGGGGATGTGTACCTCCCACTCCTGATCGTTATTCTCCTTGCGGAAGATGAAAGGCTCTACGGACGCCAGCTCTTCGTTCGTCGCTCCATCTTTGTAGTAGAGCTCCAGGATGTATGTCGTTCCGAGTTCTGCCGTGACGTCGTTGGTGAGGTAATAGATGCTGCCGTCGTTTTCAAACGTCACTTGCACGTTGTCGTCTGAGCCGCTTGTAATCTTTCTCATCGTGATACTGGTGGGCTTTTTCTTGGTGTCCAGCTTCAAGGCCAGTCCGCTGACCAGTGTGACGTAGTTTTGATAGGTGGTGAGGTAGAACGTCTGATAAATGTTCCTGAAATTCTCGTTGGTATTGTTGCGCGTCAGTTCACGCTCGTGCTTGAAATCGACCACCACGTCGTTCATGTCGTAGTCGCCCTGGGCAGGCCACAGGTCCTCGAAGGCATAGACGCCCTCGGTGACGACGCGCTCGGAATCAATCTCGGGCAGCGGTTTGAAGGCATTGACGGGTTTAAGTGCGAAGACCACGTCGTCGTAGTCCTCGTCGTTGCAGGCATCCTCGAAGGAGACAATGGCATACTTGTCACCATTGACGGTCTGGTAGGCAAACTTCGCCGAGCGGCTGTCGCCATCGGGGTTGGGATACTGGTAAGGCGATTTCTTGTTCTCATATCCTGCGGGTACCTTGCAGTATGACAGATTTGGTGTTGATGCGCCCCACACGTTATACTTTCGGTCGTTTTCCGCGAATCCCTTGATGACGTAGTCCTCACCCTGCATGCCCCATCCGTGGCTCTTCAGGATGAAACCGATCTTGGTGTTAGCAGGGAATATGGTGGTAGCTCCGGTCGTGTCAGCGCTGGCAATGTTGGGATAGTACATCAGTTGAATGGCATCGCCGCGGTTGACGCCGATGTTGCCGTTATAGTCGTTTTTGCGGCTGTCGAATCTCGCCCAGTTGCCGTCCTGTGTGTTGGGGAACAGCATGATGATGTTCAGGTCTTCCTGCTTGGTGGGCTCCTTGCCAGCCTCATAATAGTAGTATCCCAGCGAACTGTTCCAGCAGGTGCTGCCACCAAGCATGGTGATGGTTACCTCTGAGGCCTTGTCCAGCACTAGATCCTCATGGTCGCGGTAAGTCTTCTTGCAGGCCTTGTTGGCATTCAGTACCTGACTCACGGTAGCATACAGACCTTCCATCTCATCGTCGCTGAAGATGAGCTCTTTTTTGACCTTGCTCTTGTCAATGAGGTAGCTGGGAGCTCCGCTCCTGTCATCCCAAGTGCCAAGGGGCGTCTGCCAGTCCTTATAGACGCGCTCGCCGACCTTATTACCGTTGTCGTCGACGTTGTACGAGAGCTGTGGCATTCTTGAAACATCGTTGGTCTGTGCTCCTCTGCGTGTGACAGCACGGCGGGCAGCGCGAGTGCCGGCAGACGTGGCTGCGGCCTTGGCGGCACCATTCTGTACGTCAGTCTCCATCAGCTGTTCGGTCACAAAGAAATTACCCGTCACCACATACAGATGCTTGGCGTAGGCAGGCAGTTCGACGGCCTGGCTGAAACGTCCGTTCTTGTCCGTATAGTCCTCGTAAATGGGTTTGATGTTCTCGTTCAGGTGTTCGTCCTCACCTTCACCAACGAAGGGATTCTCGTGATAAATACTGAAGAATACCGGTCCATGGGTGTTGAATGCCGAGTAGTCCACAGTCAGCATTACATTCTGAACGGTTGAGAAGTCGAAGGTGTTGGCCACTTTCTGTTCCTCTCCTGGCTTCGGTGCGTTGGGATCGTACAGGTCCTTGTCCTTACACGAAAACATCATTACTGACATCAGCGTCAGCAGCATCATAGTTAACTTTTTCATAACTAATACATTATTATTTAATTAATTTTTAATGGTAAATTATACACTCGTTGAATTTGGTGGCAAAATTACACCTTTCCCCCCAAACGATAGATAAAAATCAAGCAATAAATATATAAATCGGTAAAAATTGACTGATTTTGATGTTTATTTTACGGATTATTTGTAATTTTGCAGCGAAAATATAAATTAATCCAACACATCAATGATTGACAAGACATATTATTGGTATGGCATCTCGATGGCGGTTTACATCGTTACCTGCTGGTTGTTTTCAGCTATGAGGACGTTCCATACCTGTCAGCAGCCCAAGAAGAATAGGTCCTACATCTGGCCCGACAGAAAACTGCAGATCATCATCTATTCAATGGCCACATTGCTTCTGCCATACGTTTTCGACCCCACCAGTCCGTCGGCGTGGCTGCTGGTGAAGTCGTATTTCCCTGCCACCTATTATTTCTATTGCGGCGTGCTCATGTTCATGTTTTTCGGCACTGTGAAGCAGCGGAACCGGTGGAAGAACATCAGTTGGGTCTTTGCCATATTCATCATCATTGCAATGACGCCGCTCGTCATCAATGCATGGGTGCCGGGCGAGGTGCTCAGTGCCAAAGGCATCGAGATGCAGCAGTGGATAGTGCTGGCTGTCAGCCTGCTGTCCATACCTTACTGCCTGTTTTCCATGTGGAAGGTGTGGGGATGTATTGCCGAGGCCCGCGACGACAACTACTCCAATCCCGACGACTTCCCGCTGGCCTATGCCCAGCGTGTGTGGCTGTCGCCAGTAATCCTGACACCGTTCCTGTGGCCTGCATTCCTCACCGACAATCCCACGGTGCTGGCCTGCATGCTGCTGCCCCTGTCGGTGTTCAACGTCATCCTCTTGCTGACGGTCATGCCCGTCTGGCGACGTGGAGTCATCCTGTCACAAAACATTGATGCCGAGACGGAGGCCGATGCCGAGACGGAGGTTCGCGAACACGTGCTCATGGAGGAGCGCATGGATGAGATTGCCAAGAAAATTGAGGAATATGTCGACGAGCAGAAAGGCTATCTGAATCCCCACCTGAAGATTGACCAAGTGGTGGAATACTGCGCCACCAACCGCACCTACGTGTCGCGCACCTTCAAGGAACGCTTCGGAGGATTCTTCAACTACGTCAACCGCCTGCGTCTGGACCATTACGAACGCTATATGCAGCAGAACAAAACCTCCACGAAGGACCTTGCCGCTCAGGAGTCGGGTTTCAGTTCCTATCAGGCATACTACAATGCCTCCCGCCGCTTGCAGTAAGGAAGTCGTTTGCGCTGTTTTCTGGGCGTGCGCGCTAAGCGCGGAGGTTAGTAGGCCTCACGGTATTTGTTTTCGTCCTTGTCGTCGAGCATCGAGAGATAGCTCTGGTAACGGCTTTGGGCGATGAAATGGTCCTCGACAGCCTTGAGGACGGCACAACCGGGTTCGTGTGTGTGGGTGCAGTCGGAGAAGCGGCACTGCTTGGAGAATTCGAAGATTTCGCGGAAATAGCTGGTGAGCTCCTCGCGTTCCATGTCGAAGGTGCCGAAGCCTTTGATGCCTGGAGTGTCGATGAGCCAGGTGCTGTTGGCGGAGGGTGTGTCGGCAGCGGAACCGCCGACCACCGGACAAGGACCGAGGGGAATCATTTCGGAGAAGGTGGTGGTGTGGG
The DNA here is from genome assembly GCA_902800245.1 of uncultured Prevotellaceae bacterium. GTDB lineage: Bacteria > Bacteroidota > Bacteroidia > Bacteroidales > Bacteroidaceae > Prevotella. The sequence continues at coordinate 17,825 of CADCDY010000012.1, read as the reverse complement.
TGCCTGTTTGATGGGCTTCGCTGATGTCGGCCACACGCTGGTTGGCGTGAGGGACGAGACGATTGATGAGCGTCGACTTGCCAACGCCCGAGTTGCCGCTGAGGAGCGTGATCTTGCCTTCGAGCAAGGGCCGCAGGGCTTCGACACCTTCGCCCGTCTGTGCAGAGATAGCGTGACACTCATAGCCAATAGTCTCGTAGAGCTGAATCATCATCTGCTGATAGTGGAGCTCGTCGTCGGAGAGCAGGTCGGTTTTATTGAATATAAGTATCACGGGCACGCGATAGGCCTCTGCCGACGCCAGGAAACGGTCGATGAAGGTGGTGGAGGTCTCAGGGCGGCTGACGGTGATGACGAGCAAAGCCTGATCGACGTTGGCAGCGAGGATATGGCTTTGCTTGGAGAGGTTGATGCTCTTGCGGATGATGTAGTTGCGACGGTCCTCGATTTCCGTGATCCAGCAACCGTCACCGACACAGACGCGGTCGCCTACTGCCACGGGATTGGTAGAGCGTATTCCCTTGATGCGGAAATTGCCCTTCACCTTACAATCAAGTAGCTGGCCATCGTCCGTAAGGACGGTGTACCAGCTTCCTGTATTTTTAATGACGAGTCCCTGCATTGGCTGTTAGCTGTTAGCAGTTGGCAGTTAGCTTTTAGCCAATAGCCAAAGGCCAAAAGCCAAATGCCATTATACGGTCATGATTTCCTTGTTCTTCGCCTCCATCAGCTCGTCAAGTTTCTTGATGTACTTGTCGTGCAGTTTCTGAAGATCGAGCTCGGCATCCTTCTCGTTATCCTCGGAAAGACCGTCCTTGATGGCTTTCTTCAGCTTTTCCTTGATGTCGCCACGAACGTTGCGAACCTCGACCTTGGCCTTCTCGGCAATCTTGTTGCACTGCTTCACCAAGTCGCGACGGCGCTCTTCGGTGGGCTGGGGGATGCCCAAACGGATGATTTCGCCATTGTTTTCGGGGGTGATACCCACGTCGCTGTCCATGATGGCTTTCTCGATGTCGCGAATCTGTTTCTTGTCCCAAGGCTTGATGGCGATGGTGCGGGCATCGGGTGTGGACACGTTGGCTACTTGGTTGAGGGGAACCTTTTGTCCGTAGGACTCTACTCTGACACCGCTGAGGATGGCCACGTTGGCACGTCCGGCGCGTACGCGGTTCAGTTCTTCCTCGAGGAACATTGCTGCCATTTCCATGCGCTCTTCAGCAGCGGCTAATGTTGCTTTTACGTCTATCATAAATGTATTGTTTTGAGTTTCTTGGGCTCAAAGTTACGAATAAGTGAGCAAAATACAAAATATTTTGGTAAAAAATTTGGTTATTGTGTTATTTTTGCCTATCTTTGTGGGCAATATTCATGTTTATTACTGTTCCCTTAACGAAAAGATGAACCTAAAACGCAGTAAAAATACCGTCTGTCGAGCATCACTTTCCACATTGATGCTAACAGTATCATTGCCACTTATGGCCCAGGTTGATTTGAAGAATATAGAACGCCTCTTCGACTTTGTGCACATGACAGCCTATTCCACGGCTGCATTCCTCATAGGGTTCTTCCTGCTGCTGTTCTATAACTTTGTGTATCACTACCGTGAACAGGATGCGAAGATGAAGGGTCTGAGCCAGTACGGACGTCTGTCGCTGGTATTGCAGACGAGTGGTTTGCGATTGTGTTTCTATAACATGCGTCGCCGCCACTGTATCTTTATCGAGGAAGGCGGTGAATTCTCAAAGGAATACGACCCGATAGAATTTGCCAGTCTTTTCGAACGTGAAGACATTGAGGAAGTCCGTAAAATGGTCTTTGCCATCGGTGAGGGACGTCTCCCTTCCGGCAAGGTCAGGGTGAGAGGGTTGCGTAAGGAGGACGGCTCGCGGAAGATCTATGATTTTTCGATATCTGTTGCCCGTCGTAGGGACCACAAGGAAGTTGAGGACCTGCTCTTCATCCTTCATGACGTGAGCGACATAGAGACGCGCCGCGAGAAGGTGAACAAGCTGATGCTGCGTTACCAGACGGTGTTTGAATCGTCGCTGGTGGACATGGTATATTACGACAAGTACGGCGTTTTGACGGACATCAACGATAAGGCCTGTCAGCAGTTTGGTATCAAAGACCCTGAGGCCGCCGTCCGCGAAGGTTTCCTGCTGAAGAACAATCCTTTCTACAGTGGTGTCGATATTCACCAGATGGATAATACCAGAACGTCGTCGATAGTCGATTTCGACCAGTTCACAGATCCCGTTTACAAAACGGAGGAACTGGGACTGCACGGAAAGATTTATTATGAGTCGACCATCAATCCCATCCGTAATGAACGAGGTGAACTGGAAGGCGTCTATATGGCAGGTCGTAACGTGACGGAGATGGTGGAGTCGTTCCATCATCAGCAAGAGGGATTCAAACGGCTCAGCGAGATGACGAAGGAAATCAAGAGGTACATTTCGAACGTGAACTATGCCCTGCGTGTATCGGAAGTACGCCTGGTGAACTATGTCCCGTCGAAGTTTACGCTGGAACTGTCGGACAACCTGAACGAGACGCAGTTGTATCTCTCGCAGTTGCGCTGCATCCGTCTGGGTACTCCTCGTTTCCGTCGTGCCATTTCCAGTGCGTTGAATCGTATGGACCACGGAACGGCCCGTCCCGTAAACCTCCTGATAGAAACGGAGATACACGACGAGCAGCGTCGTCCGGTGTGGTTGCAGTTTAACATGATTCCGCTGTTGAACGCAGAGGGGCAGGTGGAACGCTATTTCGGCATGTGTCGTAACATGACGCAAATGGTGGAGACCGAGCGGCAGTTGGCCATTGAGTCGCAGAAGGCTCAGGAGACCGAACTGCTGAAGCAGGCTTTCCTGACGAACATGAGTTACGAGATTCGTACGCCGCTGAACACGGTAATCGGTTTTGCAGAACTCTTCGAGAGCGAGCACGACGAGGCCGACGAGCCGTTGTTTGTCAATGAGATACGCCAGAACTCCAACTCTTTGTTACAGCTGGTGAACGATATCCTCTTCCTGTCGCGACTGGATGCAAACATGATAGAGCTGAAGAAAGACGAGGCGGACTTTGCAATGCTCTTTGAAAGCTGGTGCCAGATGGGACTGGTCAATGTGAATCCTGAGGTGAAGGTCATCATCGAGAATCCCTACGAACGTCTGCTTGTCTCCATCGACCTGGAACATGTCGGCAAGATTATCGAACGCTTGTGTTCCGTCGCGGTGAGCTATACCGAGAAGGGTACCATCCGTGCGAAGTACGAATACCGTCATGGTGAGCTGGCTATCAGCATTGAGGATACAGGACGCGGTATTGACGAAAAGACGTTGCCTCACGCCTTCGAACGCTTTGTTCGCGACGAGCAAGACGGTGTATGTGGAACAGGTCTTGACCTGCCTATTGTCCAGGCACTGGTTCAGCAGATGGGTGGTACCATTGAGCTGCAGTCTGAATACGGTAAAGGAACCACCGTCTGGGTGTTCATTCCTTGTGAAGCCTCAGTGATAGAGAAACGTCGTGAAATTGTATAACCCTGCATGTAATTCCTTATGACTATGTTCATCTATATGATATCGTTTGTTTGGCCGTTCCAGTTCCTGCCTACCATGGTGCTGCTGATTATCACCCTGTCGTTCCTGGTCATGCTTGTCCAGAACCGTATCGTGGTGCGGCGCGTGAAGAAATATCTGGCTGATACCCACTTCACGGGAAACATGATGGAGGAGGCCGTGAAGATCAGTGATAATAATGTGGTACGCTTCGTCATTCGCGAGAAATATATCCATCGTCTTTACGGACACCTGTTCCCAGAGAATGGGCTTACCACCGAAGAGTGGAAAGAACGCCTGCATCCTGATGACAAGGAGGCTACGATTGCCCGTTTCCGCCATATGATGTTTGGCAAGAAGACGCAGGATGAGTTCTTCTATCGTTGGAACTTCAATTTCGACAATGGTGCCCCGCAGTGGGGATATATGCACGATTTCAGTATCGTTGAGTTTCAGGCAGGGACGTCGATTCCTCAGAGTATCATCAGTACATTGCGCGACGAGACAGAACTCCACGAGCAGGAAATAAGGGAGGAAGAACTGTCAGCGAAGTACCAGACAATCTTCGAACACTCCATCGTAGGTCTGTCCTTCTATAGTCCTGACGGATGGTTGTTGGACGCCAATAAGATTATGCGTGAAATTTGTCATTTCGACAGCGACACCTACGACGAGCATTTCTCGAATACGAATCTTTTCGACGCTATGCCGTTCAACGAGATTCTGGACAAGAACAATGTTGAGGAAGTATGGGCCTGTGTTCAGAGTATCGTCCCTGAGCGTGGCATGCACGAGTATCTGGAATTACATGTCTACCCATTGTATAGCGACGAGGGGAAACTCCTGACCATCGCCCTTGCAGTACGTAATGTGACAGGAGAGCGCGAGATGTACTTGCAGGCCAAGCGGAACGATTTGGAAATCCAGAAAGTGAACAGCGAAATCATGCGTTACGAGGAGGAATTGCGTTACATGATGGAGGCTTGCGACATGCGTGCCTTCCGACTGTTCTTCGACGAACGGGTGGTACGTTTCTACAAGGGCTTGGGCACCGTGGAACTCGAAATGTCGTTCGACGAGATTGAGAGGCATTTCGTCAACGAACCCGAGGCGGTGCGTCTAGGCTTCCAGGATCCTTATACCTACTTCTCGCAACCCATGGGCTATATGGCTGAGATGCGTCCTGTGTTCCATGAGGGTCATGAGATACAATGGAACCAAATCAACAACATCCCTGTCTATGATGAAAACGGAGAGGTGAAGGAGTGCTTCGGACTGGTACGAAACATATCGGGTATGATGGAGAAACAGGAGCAGTTGAAGCGCGAGACGGAACGTGCCAACGACTCCGGACGTCTGAAGTCGGTGTTCCTGGCAAATATGACGCACGAGATCCGTACCCCGCTGAATGCCATCGTTGGTTTCACGGACCTGTTGCAGGCCATCGAGTCGCCCGACGACAAGCGCGAGATGATTCGTGTCATCCATAACAACTGCGACATGTTGCTCCGACTCATCAACGATATCCTGGTGCTCAGTACGATGGATGCCAACGCCATGAAGATAGAGCCGCGCGACGTCGATGCAGCCCACGACTTCAATGAGATGGCAAAGACGCTGGCTCAGCGCATCCAGGAGCCTACCGTCGAGTTCATCACCGACAACCCCTACGAGAAATTGCTGACACGACTGGACAGCGACCGCATCGGTCAGGTGCTCACCAATTTCGTCACCAATGCCGTGAAATATACCCATCAAGGTCACATCCGATTGGGATTCCGCATTGAGGAACGCAACGGTCAGCAGGGCTTCTATGCCTATTGCGAGGACACGGGAACGGGTATTCCCAAGGACAAGCAGGCGGCAGTGTTCGAGCGTTTCGTCAAACTCAACGACTATATTCAGGGCACCGGTCTCGGACTCTCCATCTGTAAGAGCATCATCGAGAAGTGTGGTGGTCAGATAGGCGTTGACAGCGAGGAAGGGCAGGGCTCGACGTTCTGGTTCTGGATTCCTGCAGAAATATTTGAAGTGAAAGAAAAACAAATACCGTCATGATATATAGAAACATGAGCATAGCCGGTTTCCGACAGCTCTTCTGCGCGATGCTGCTCGCTTTGTGTGCTATGCCTGTTGTAGCGCAAAAGCAGACATCGGCAAACGACAGCGTCAGGGTGTTTACCGAGGATCATCCGTTGGTTTACGAAGACGCCTGGGACTTGTGGCCTTATACCTTCCTGAACGAAGCCGGTGAACCCGTCGGATTCAATATCGACTTGCTGAGACTGCTTTGCAATGAGCTCGACATACCCTATCGCGTCAAGTTGAAACCCACCAAGGAAGCCCTTGAGGATTTGAAGACGGGACGTGCCGACCTGATGTGCGGTATGGATGCCCATTTCCATAACGAGTATGCCACCTACGGCAATAGTGTCATTCAGATCTTCACCCATAGTGTTGTTCATAAAAAGAACGAGCCCGTGCTCATCAAGACCATCGACGACTTGGCGCACCATCGTGTCATCGTTCACGACGGCAGTTTCAGTCACCATCTGATGATTCAGAACGGGTGGGGTGCCAATGCTATTCCCTACGACGACATGCAGGAAGCCGTCCAACATGCCCATGGTGTGGAAGGTACTCAGATTGTGTGGAACACCCTGTCGCTCAAGTGGTTGCTGCATAAGTTTCATTTCGACGACCTTGAACTGACACCCGTCAATATTCCTCATGGCGAGTATAAGTTCATGTCCAACAATCTCCAACTGCTCCATCGGTTGGACAGCGTATTCACCCATCTGAATTCCACGGGACGCCTGCAGCCCATCCAGAACAAGTGGTTCTACCCTGAGCGCACTGAGACGGGTATCCCCTCGTGGATATGGCGTGTAATCATTGTTATGGCGGTGATTATTGCCGTATTCCTGGCATATTACGTCGGTTACCGCATTTACGAACGCCGCATGTCGCAGAATGTCAGACGCTCAAACAACCGCCTGGCGCTTATCCTCACCACCAGTAAGGTACATATCTGGTTGTTCGACATTGCCAAGCGTACCATCAGCAGTCTCGACAACGACGGCAACAGGGTCGTCATTCCCCTGTCGCCCAATTTCTTCCAGTACTACATGAATCCCGAGGACTACGAGAAACTCTGTGACGTCCTCCGCCAACTGGCCCTGCAGGAGAAAGAAAAGGACACGCTGGAAGTACGTTGCATGAAAGGACACAATGGTGAAGAGTTCATCTTCTCCGTCGATTTCTCCATCCTGCGTCGGACCCGTTCCGGGCGTCCTACCGTCATTATCGGTGCTACCACCAATGTCACCGAAGAGCGTCAGCGCCGTCAGAAGCAAAAGGATGCCATGTTGCGCTATCAGTCCATCTTCAATTCTGCGATGGTCGATACCATTTCGTACGACGAACACGGATTCATCGACAATATGAACGAGAAGGCCTCTCGTGCCATTCCCGGTGGCGTACAGGCTGTCGTCGACGCAAAGATTCCTGTTCAGGATGTGCTTGGCGACCCCACTGTCACTACCGACAATCTGGAGTACACCTATCTGACACAGATTTACCGCTCACCCGACGACGAACGGCCTTTGAACAAGTTCCTCAAGCGCGACGAGTTATACTACGAACTGCAGCTGGTGCCCGTCCGCGACGACAATGGACGCCTGTTGGCCATCTACGGCACAGGTCGTGACGTCACCGAACTGGCGAAGTCGTACTCCCGTCTGCAGAAGAATATCGCCCAGATGGAGCAGGCTAATGCCGAGTTACAGGAATATGTCCGTAACATCGATTACGTCATGCAGAATGGTGGCGTGCGTGTTGCCACCTATTCTCCTGACACCCACACGCTGACCATCTACAGCGAGATTGACCATGTGCAGCTTCGTCTGACGCAGGCACGCTTGTTGGCATTGGCTGCCGACGAGTCGAAGAAGGCCGCCCAGCGACTGATGAACAGTATGGACAACCGCATGCGTACCCCCGTGAAGGATACCATCAAGTCGCTGGTCACCACCAAGGAGGGCCGTCGCCTTCATTTGTATTTCTCGTTCGTACCAGTCATCATCGACGAGGGCGTCACCGAGTATTTCGGACTCATTCGTGACATCAGCGAAATCAAGGCTACCGAGGAGCAACTGGCTCGCGAGACGGAGAAAGCCCGTGAGGTTGAGATGCTGAAGCAGGCCTTCCTCGCGAATATGAGTTACGAGATCCGCACACCGTTGAATTCCGTCGTGGGCTTTGCCGAACTCTTCGACAGGGAACACTCGAAGGACGACGAGGGATTCTTCATTCAGGAAATCAGGGAGAATTCCGAGAAGTTGCTGAAACTCATCAACGACATCCTCTATCTCTCGCGACTTGATGCCCAGATGATTGAGTTCAACAAGGTGCCCATCGATTTTGCCGCTGTCTTCGAGGGCCATTGCCAGTCGGCAGTGACCAACTACCTGCAACCTGATGTCAGTTTCTCGGTCGACAACTCCTACGAACGTCTGATGCTTACCATCGACTTGCAGAATCTGGGCATTGCCATCGACCAGATATTGATCAATGCCGCCCAGCACACCACCTCGGGTTACGTGCGCGCGCGCTATGATTATAATGGTGAAGATTTGATGGTGGCCGTTCAGGACACCGGCAGTGGCATCCCCGCTGAGAAGATGGAGCATCTCTTCGACCGATTCTATACCACCGATAACGTCGGTTCCGGTCTCGGCCTCGCCATCAGTCATGAAATCATTCAGCATCTGGGTGGTAAGATTCGTGTCAAATCCGAGCCCGGACAAGGAACCATCGTGTGGGTTTCCGTTCCGTGTCAATGTAGTGAAATCATCAGAAAGTAAGGATATGAAGCATACAACAATATATTTCCTCCTAGCCCTCTTGCTTTGTCTGCCTCTGGGACTCCCTGCTGCCAACGAGTTCCCGGAATATACCGACGAACACCCGTTGGTCGTCGTCTGCGACTGGGATTTCCGTCCTTTCGAGTTCCTCGACAGCGAGGGGCAGCCCGCAGGCTATAACATTGACGTCCTCGACATGATTTTCGACCGTCTCGATATCCCCCATAAGTTCGTCATGCAGGAGTGGCATGTGGCCACCAACATGTTCCAGCACCGCGAGGCCGACCTCATCCATGCACTCTTCTATTTCTATAAGAACCATCCCTACGTCTCCACTCATAAGTACCTCAACTACTACAATCTGAAGGTGGTACGTAGGGCTGATACTCCCCCGATGAGGCCGTTCCATAGTTTGGGGCCTACCGATACGGTGCTGCTCAAGAAGGACGACTATGCCGCATTGACCATCGACATCATGTCCAACGTCCAGTTCGTCACTGAGTACCGTTCACCTAAAGACGCACTCACAGGCATACGTGCAGGACGGTACAAATACTTCCTCTGGGGCGAGACGCCGCTCACCAGTAAAATACAGGAACTGGGCATCGACAGCCTCGTGCTCGACGACGCAGAAATCCCTCCTGGCGAACTGCGCATCATCGGTTACAACCGCGACCTCATCGACATCATCGACGACCAGTACACCCGCCTCGAACAGGCAGGCGACTTGCAGCGCATTTACGACCGCTGGTTCCATCCTGAGCGTGAACACGACGATACGTCGCCCGTTGCACTCTTTGTGCTCGGCGGTCTTGCGGCAGCCATCGCCTTCTCGCTCCTTCTTATCCGCCTTGTCAACCGTCGTGTGCGCAAGACTGTCCAGCAGCGTTCCGATCTGGGACAGATGATGGACCAGGTGCTGAGCATGGGCAATTACGCGATGGTGGAGCGGGACTTAGCTGCCAATAAAGTCAGAAATACCTATGGCCACATGTTGCCCCTCGACGAGATGAATCCCGAGGAGTTCCTGAAATGCATGCCTCCCGATGAGGCCAAGATGCTCCACAATCTCGATATGCAGCTGATCTCGGGTGCTGCCTCGCATTTTGACATGCATCTCAGCGTGAATCACGGGACGCCCGACAAACCCGAATGGAGGTCATATTACAGCAATGCCATTTCGGAGAAGGAGAACGGCAAGACGCGCTACATCTACTACACCACCAAGGACATTACCGACGAGATGAACGAGGCGCGCCACGTCCAGGACCTCGCCAGCAAATACAAGAAGATGTTCGACACAAACCTCATTGCCATGTCGTTCTACGATACCACGGGCCATCTGCTCGACGTCAACAAGAAGATGCTTGAGCTGTGTAATATGGAGGGTAAGGATGGACATTTCTTCAGCACGATGCCGCTCTTCGATTTCCCCAATATCAAGGGTGTCTACATGCCGGGTTCTCGCGAGACGATGCATGTCTGTCAGCATCTCCGCGAACCCTCGCTCGAACTTGATAAGTACATTGAGTTCCGCATCTATCCCGTCATTACCGACGACAACAAACTGGTGTATTATATCGTCACCAGCCGCGATATCACCGCCGAGCGTAACGCGTTCCTCGAACAGCGTGCTCACGACCGCCGACTGCAGGCCACCAACGACGCCATCAGCCGTTACGAGCGCCAGCTCCACTACCTGTTGGAGGAGAGCCACATGTACATCTGGACCTATCGACCCTCTGAGAATGTAGTGCGTATGACGCGCTCGCCGGGCATCACCGAGTTTAGCGAGACCATCGAGGATTATCTGGGAACCATCGACGAAGAGTTTCGTCAGCAGGCTGCCGGGCAGATTCGTCAGGCTATGGCCGAAGGCAAGGCTTATGTCACCATTATGCCTTTCGCCAGCACACCCCTCGACCCCAACCACAGCTGGTATTCCGTCAGTGGCATGCCCATCTTTGGCAAGGACGGACAACTGAAGGAGTATTTCGGCTTGGCCCGTAACGTCACCGACCTCATGGAGGCACAGCAGCAGCTGCGTGTCGAGACGGAGCGCGCCGAGAATTCCGGACGTCTGAAGGCAGCCTTCCTGGCCAATATGACGCACGAGATCCGCACCCCGCTCAATGCCATCGTAGGCTTCAGCAGTCTCCTCCAGGCTGTCGATACCGACGAAGAGCGCCATGAGTTCATACGCATCATCCGCAACAACTGCGACATGCTGCTCCGACTCATCAACGACATCCTCGAAGCCTCCAACATGGGACAGTCTATGGCTCTCCAGCCCGAGGACGTCGAACTCTCGGTGGTCTTCGACGATATCTGCCTCTCGCTGGCGCAGCGCGTCCAGGAACCCGGCGTCGAGTTCCAGAAGGACAATCCCTATCCCACGTGTCCTGCCACCCTCGACAAAGGCCGTATCATGCAGCTCCTCACCAATTTCGTCACCAATGCCGTCAAGTACACCCGCAAAGGCCACATCCGCGTCGGCTATCGCAAGGAGCAGCGTAACGGCATCGACGGACTCTACTTCTATTGCGAGGATACAGGTGCCGGCATCCCCAAGGACAAGCAGGCCGCCGTGTTCCAGCGTTTCGTCAAGCTCAACGACTTCGTCCAGGGCACCGGTCTCGGACTCTCCATCTGTAAGACCATTGTCGACCGTTGCGGTGGCGAAATCGGTGTCACGGGCGACGTAGGCGTCGGCTCCACCTTCTGGTTCTGGATTCCCCGCGACCTGACATAACAAAAAAAAGAAAGGACTCACCATTCAGTGAGTCCTTATTCTTTCCTTTTACCGTTCGCTTACTTACGCAGGCCGAGAGCCTTGATCAGTTCACGATAGCGGTTGATGTCCTTGTTATAAAGGTACTTCAGGAGCTTACGACGACGACCTACCATCTTCGTCAGGGCACGGGCGGTACCGAAGTCCTTGTGGTTCTCCTTCAGGTGCTCCGTCAGGTGCTTGATGCGATAGCTGAACAGGGCTACCTGGCTTTCTACAGAACCGGTGTCCTGAGCGTTCTTGCCATACTGGCTGAAGATCTCGGTCTTCTTGGCTTGATCTAAATACATAATGTTTAATTGTGATTATAACTGTTTTGCAATGACATCTTTCGGACGCTCTCCTGCCTAATCACGGGCGGTTTACGTCGTCAAATGCTCCGGATTTTCCGAAATGCGGCTGCAAAATTACGAATAATTAGTGAAATGCGCAAATAATTCGCAGAAAATTTGTACCTTTGCACCCGAAATTACGTAATTTACTTATGCAGGATATCAGAAACATTGCAATTATTGCACACGTAGACCACGGCAAGACGACGCTCGTGGACAAGATGATGCTGGCCGGAAATCTGTTCCGTGAGGGACAGAACCTGTCCTCTCAAGTGTTGGATGCTAACGACCTTGAGCGCGAACGAGGCATCACCATTCTTTCAAAAAATGTCAGTATCAATTGGAAAGGTACGAAAATCAACATCATCGACACCCCGGGACACTCCGACTTCGGCGGCGAGGTAGAGCGCGTGCTCAACATGGCCGACGGATGTCTGCTCCTCGTCGATGCCTTCGAAGGCCCTATGCCCCAGACGCGCTTCGTGCTCCAGAAGGCCCTCCAGATCGGACTCAAGCCCATCGTGGTGGTCAACAAGGTCGATAAGCCCAACTGCCGCCCTGAGGAGGTTTACGAAATGGTGTTCGACCTCATGTTCTCGCTCAATGCCACCGAGGACCAGCTCGACTTCCCCGTCGTCTATGGCTCTGCCAAGAACGGCTGGATGAGTGAGGACTTCAACAAGCCCACTACCGACATCACCTATCTCTTGGATAAAATCGTCGAGGTCATCCCTGCTCCGCAGCAGTTGGACGGCACACCACAGATGCTCATCACCTCGCTCGACTATAGCTCCTACACCGGCCGTATCGCCGTGGGCCGCGTCCATCGTGGCACCCTCCGCGACGGTCAGCAGGTCACCATTGCCCATCGCGACGGCACCATGGAGAAGACGAAAATCAAGGAGCTCCACACCTTCGAGGGCATGGGCCACGTGCGCACCGACAGCGTCGACTGTGGCGACATCTGTGCCGTCATCGGACTCGAGAAGTTCGAGATTGGCGACACCATCTGCGACCTCGAAAATCCCGAGCCCCTGCCGCCTATCGCCATCGACGAACCCACCATGTCGATGCTCTTCTGCATCAACGACTCGCCGTTCTTCGGCAAGGAGGGTAAGTTCGTCACCTCGCGCCACATCAACGACCGCTTGGAGAAGGAACTCGAAAAGAACCTCGCCCTCCACGTCGAGCCCTTCGAGGATTCTACCGATAAGTGGATTGTCTCCGGCCGTGGCGTCCTCCACCTCTCCGTGCTCATCGAGACCATGCGTCGCGAGGGCTACGAGCTCCAGGTCGGACAGCCCCAGGTCATCTATAAGGAGATTAACGGACAGCGGTGCGAGCCCATCGAGGAACTCACCATCAACGTCCCCGAGGAGTTTGCCTCGAAGATGATTGACATGGTCACCCGTCGCAAGGGCGAGATGACCTCTATGGAGTCGCAGGGCGAACGCACCAATATCGAGTTCGACATCCCCTCGCGCGGCATCATCGGACTGCGCACCAACGTCCTCACAGCCTCACAGGGCGAAGCCATCATGGCCCACCGCTTCAAGGAATACCAGCCCTACAAGGGCGACATCGAGCGCCGCGTCAACGGCTCTATGATAGCCCTCGAAACCGGCAATGCCTTCGCCTATGCCATCGACAAGCTGCAGGACCGCGGCAAGTTCTTCATCGACCCCGGTGAGGATGTCTATATGGGTCAGGTCGTCGGCGAACACGTCCACGACAACGACCTCGTCATCAATGTCTGCAAGGCCAAGCAGCTCACCAACGTCCGTGCCTCCGGCACCGACGAGAAGGCCCGCATCATCCCCAAGGTCGTCATGAGCCTCGAGGAGTGCCTGGAGTATATCAAGGAGGACGAGCTTGTCGAAGTCACTCCCCAGTCCATGCGCATCCGCAAGACCATCCTCGACCACGACCAAAGGAAAAAAGCGAACAAACAATGACTCGCTTTCTGGCAAACGCCCAGAAAAAGGCAAAAGGCAAAAAAGGCAAATCTTTCGCAATACCTTTATTTAGGGCTATTCCCAGAGATAATAAATCCCACGTTATAAAGCATAACGTGGGATTTTAGTTGATTTTTCCGTATTTTCGGGCATAAAAAACCTCCACGAATCTCACGACCGGTGGAGGAATATGTTTAATAATTTCATCATTTAAAGCATATAATATTTGGTGAGGAAATAGGTTCTTTCCCAATCCACAATCTTCACTTCGGATTCCTTTGCGGGATGGATATCGAACTCGTCGAGCACCATCACCTGCTTGTTCTCCAGATCGTAGAGCGGCCAATCTTTTGCCTTGCCGTCGGGAGAAATGTCCGCACTGAGCGACGGATTGCCGGTCTTGGCAAACTGCACCCACATCTTGCGCATGGTCTTGCAGAAGGTCTCGTCGAAAGCTCGTCCCGTATCGGCGGTCATCTCCGGATGATTGAATACGACCGAAAGCTCGATGGCATGTCCGCATTTCATGATGGGGTCGGGCGACTCGGGCGTAAAGTAATAGGTGTAGCTTTTGCCACCGCCCTTGGTCTGCTCCTCCGAAATCCTGATGGTCGGCGCAATAAACCAGCTCTGGCTGAACACACAACTGTCGGGTTGGTAGTAGTCGCCCTTTACATCACGCATGTAGCTCTCGACCAGCGCTTTCTCATCAGCCGGCAACTGGGCAAACTTCTCCTGCTTTCGCTGGGCAATAAAGTTATCCCAGCCTTCCTTGCCGAAGCTCGACACGAAGAAGTTCATTTCATCCTTGTTGCAACCCACCAGAATCTCCAAATCCTTCGCTGCGCCGTTGGCGTATGCCGCAAATGTATCTGTGGGAAGAATCTTTCCGTCGCGTTCGGGCACTTGGTGTACAAAGAGTACTGACGACGCTTCCAGGAGCTTGTCGCCATCTACCTTCAAGAGATCGGCAACGGTTTTGCAGCCGAGCACTTCCATCAGTTTGTTGGTGCAGGCGATACCTTCTTCCGGAGATCTGGTCTGGTTCACGGAACCACTCTCAGCAATCAGGCGTTTGAAATAGGCGTGTGAGCCTTCAATCAATGGAAGCAAAGTGCAGCTTGCGGCACCAGCGGATTCACCCCAGATGGTTACATTATCGGGGTCGCCGCCGAAGCCTGCGATGTTCTCATGAACCCACTTCAGCGCCTTGACCTGATCGAGGAGTCCCAGGTTCTGTGAGTCAGTGTAATCCTTACCGTCAGACAGGTGGGACAGATGCAGGAAACCCATAAAGGCGAGTCTGTAAGCAATGGTAACAACGACGACATCGGGATTCTCCTTCACAAAATTGATGCAGTCAAACATCGGGTCGATGGTGCCGCCTGACTCAAAGGCACCGCCGTGAATCCATACCATGACAGGCTTCTTCGCAGACACCTCGTCCGACGTGAATACATTCAGATACAGGCAGTCTTCATCCTGATAGTATATGGAGCCTACTTCAAACCCCGGATTGCCGAAGGCGCTCTTCGCATTATAATAGGCCTCATACACACCGTCGTTCGGAACAACATCCACAGGTGCCTTCCAACGCAGCTCCCCGACGGGTTGCTTACCGACATAGGGAATGCCCCTGAACACCGTGATATTCTCCGTCTTTCTGCCGACGAAGGTTCCGTTGATACACTTCACGGCCAGCGAAGGGTCATAACCACCATCGGTAATCGGCTTGTTCTCGCCGCCGTACATCTCTTTTAGTTTTTCTCTAATCTCATGTAACTCCATAGTCTTATTCCATTTTTAGTTATTAGACTTGACTCACGGGAGAGTACCCGTGAGTCATGATTTTCTACTTTGCCTTATAGGCTGCAATGCGCTTCGCTACGTTTTCCTTGATGTTGTTGTAGAAGAACGGGTAGTCGTCTTCGTGGTAACTTGCCGGACCAAAGAATTTGGGATCTGCAGAGGGAGGAATCGTAGTGGTAGTCACAACTACACCGCGGGCGAGATTTACCTTTGCGTCAATATCGAGGTGCTGAATCTCATACTCGTTGGTTTTCTCGTTTAATCTGAGCGAGCCCTTGTTCTCACTTGCTGGTGCATACGTCTCATCGCGCTTCCAGTTCAGCGGGTTGATGCTGATGCCACCCGCCAGTACCGCAACGTTATGGGCGTTCTCCTCTACGTTCTTGGGGCCCTCGGTGTGATAACTGATGATGACGCCCGTATCGCTCTCTCCCTCGGCGAACTTCAGGTACTGATAATTTGCGAGGTCGTCCTTTGTGATGGAGTAGCCAATGGCATAGGCAGCCACCATGCGCTGGTAGTAGTCTTGGTGCTCCTTGAAGTAGTTCTTCAGCACATACCTAACCATAGCCGAGCCCTGGCTGTGGCCTGCAATGATGAACGGGCGCCCGTTGTTGCACTTCTCGAAGTAGTAGTCGAGTGCGGCTTTGATGTCGGTATAAGATATACCAGCAAGTGCGGGGTCAAGGCTTCCGTGCTTCTTCGAGGTTTCTGACGCAAAGCGCATACCAGACTGGCGGTACCAAGGCACAAACACGTTGCAGGACTCCTCGAATACGCTGGCATTCGTCACATATTCGCCCATCGCACCCAATATCATCTCGACGTTGTTGAGCGGTGCGTAATCAGGGGCACCCTCTTCGAAGCTCGACTCGACGTACAACGTTGAGTAAATGTAGAACGCATCAACGTCTTTGGTGACTTTCGGGAACTTAAGCCAGTTTGTCTTGACGCTGTAATCGGTAGCCATGGTTTTCTCACTCTCGGGATTTTTGGGATTGTCATCGTTCGACGAGCATGCCGTGAATACACTTGTGCCGCAAATCAGGATGGCGGCAAGCATCAACTTTTTCAAATTTCTCATAATTACAATATTTATTAGTTACACAATAATTAGTTCTAGGATAACCGTTTATTGTGCAAATATAGTCATTGCCCTTTGAAATCACAACAATCAAAGGGCAATAACCAGCAAGTTTTTACGATTCTGAAACGATTTTTACGATTCTGAAAGTCGCATCCACTCTGTTGCGGTCATTCCCATGACCAGCTTGAAGGCTGCACTGAACGTGCTGTAACTGCGGAAACCACTTTGATAGGCCAGTTGCTGGGCGGTTATAAACTGATGGGTAGCAACTGCCTCACGGTAGAGATTGATAAAGTGTTGGATGCGCAGACCGTTGATGTACGCACTGTAAGTAATGCCCTGACTAGAGAAATGCTGGCTGAGATAAAGGCGGTTGGTTCCAATGATTTGTGCTAGTTGGGAAAGAGAGATGTCGTGCTGTAAATAGAGCTGCGCTTCCTCACAATGCTGCTTCAACAATGGCTCGATATTGTTGCGCATGGATAATGAAAGGTCGTTATCCGTTTGGATTGGAATGCTCAGGTCGCTTAACGTCTCGACTCGCCACAAGAGATAACAGATAAGTACGATGTTGATGCCCTCCGTAGCATATTCGTATATCAGTTCTCCCACATCAAGCGAATAGATAGCGTATGCCAGCAATATGATGGCCAGCACCACGAAGCCTTGCCACACCTCCTTGTGCTCCAAATCTGCATAGTTGTCGCGC
>CADCDY010000012.1:0-692 GCA_902800245.1 uncultured Prevotellaceae bacterium | reverse complement strand
ACCATCACGACAACAGGCCACAGCGGTCGCCTGCGGTCTTGCAGCATAACGAACAATATGACTATCGCCAAAGGAATAATCGTCATGCTGTCGAGCAATCCGGCTATAAGACTGCCCAGCATCATATCGTCGTTTGAGGTGAGATAATACGTCGGCAGATACCACAAGTGGCACAAGGCAACGGCGGCAAAGAAGGCGGCAGTCCACCGACGCAGTCGCACTGGCGGTGTAACGTCTTTGGCAAAGGCGTTGCCCTGACGAAACAGCAGATAGCAACATGCTATCAAAGACAGCATAGCCACTGATGCATAAAACATTAGAAAAATCTCTTCCTGGATCTGATCGTGCATGATTGATGAGCTTTTGGCTGCAAAAGTACAAAAAAAATGGGAATAGAACATCTTAATAAGCAAAAAACTAAAAAATATGGCCTAAAAGTTTGGAAGATAACGAAAAATATCTACTTCCGCGGGCAAAGAACCAAATTTTCGAGCATAAAAAACCTCCACGAATCTCACGACCGGTGGAGGATAATTGTTTAACAATTTAAATACTTTACTCTTATGTAAAAGTATTAATGTGGGTACAAATTTCCGAAAATTTTCGGCGATAGCAAAGAAAAGTGCTGAAAATCGTAAAAAACAAAAGATATGTTAATGTCGTTTCACACACGTTAACATTTGGCGGACGGA
>CADCDY010000011.1:17003-45122 GCA_902800245.1 uncultured Prevotellaceae bacterium | reverse complement strand
TTTGCACGCAATTATGAAAAAATATTTGTTTTCACTCGTGATATTTGGGCTTTCTGCTGTCGCAATGGCACAGGACAGCCTTCGTTTTCGACTTGATTCGCTGCTCGAAGACCCTTTGTTTGAAATGTCACAGGTGGGTGTAATGGTGTATGACCTGACAGCTGACACGACAATCTATTGTTATAATGAACGACAGATGATGCGTCCGGCATCGTGTATGAAACTCGTCACATCGATTACGGCCCTTGACCAGCTGGGACCGAACTATGAGTACCAGACTCGTCTCTTCTATACAGGTGAGATTATTGGCCGTACGCTGGTGGGTAATATCTACTGTGTGGGCGGTTTCGACCCCATGATTACCCAGGAAGATGTCATCACGCTGGCTTCCAGCATTCGCCAACTGGGTATTGACAGCATTCGCGGACAGATTGTTGCCGACCGCTCGTTCAAGGAGTCGCTGGAATACGGCGAAGGCTGGTGTTGGGATGATGACAATCCATACTTGTTTGCTCTGACCATTGGCCGTAAGGATAATTTCACGACCACGCTGGCAGAGGAGATAGCCCGTCTGGGTATCAACCTCGAAAAGGTCGAACTGATGCAGGGTCGCAAACCCACTCAGGTAAAGATGATTGACGTCTGTTGTCACAGTATCAAGCAGGTGTTGGAGCGTATGATGAAGGTAAGCGACAATTTCTATGCCGAGTCGATGTTCTACCAGACGGCAGCCTCGACAGGCCATCATCCTGCTACTGCCGTCGATGCGCGTAACATCACCAAGAAACTCATCAACCGCCTGGGACTCGATGCCAACAGATATCGCATAGCCGACGGCTCGGGACTGTCACTGTATAATTATGTCACTGTCGAACTGCTCGTCAAACTGTTGCGCCATGCATGGCGAACACCATCGATTGCCAAGGCACTGATGCCTGCACTGCCCGTAGCAGGTGTGGACGGCACGTTGAAGAGCCGTATGCAGAATACCCTTGCCCAGGGTAATGTCCGTGCCAAGACGGGCACGCTGACAGGTATCTCGTCGTTGGCTGGCTACTGTACGGCTCCCAACGGCCATGAACTGGCTTTCGCCATCATCAACCAAGGCATTTTGGACAAGACAACAGGAAAGGCCTTCCAGGACCGCGTGTGCCAAGTGCTTTGCGGGGAGACTGGGGGAGTTAAGGAAGTTAAAGGAGTTAAGGGAAGTAAGGGAGGTAAGAAGACTATGCAGCGTACGAAGTCTAGACAGTCTGCACGTAACGCTCGAAAGCCTCGCGGTAAGCGTCGGTAACGCGGATAATTTCTTCGCCGATATAAACACAAAGATTACGGTCAACCGTTCGTATCTTGTCCAGCCGGACAATGTATGAGCGGTTGATTCGCATAAAGGCATCCGTGGGCAGGGCATCCTCAACGGTTTTCATCGTCATGTGGGTGGTCAGCGGCAGGCGCTCGTTCTCCAGGTGGAAACGCACGTAGTCCTTCATGCCTTCGACATAGAGTATGTGGTCGAAGCTAATCTGGCGCAGTTCACCATCGACGCGAATGAACATGGATGTCTTGGTGAGCGGTGAAGGGTGACTGGTGAGCGGAGAGATGTTGGCAGGCTGGGGCTGGCTATGCACGAACCACTCTTGTGCCTTCTCGACGGCAGCGATGAACTTGTTATAACGGATGGGCTTCAGCAGAAAGTCAATGGCACTGACCTCATAGCTCTCGAAGGCATACTCCTTGAAGGCTGTCGTAAAGATAATCTTAGTACCCTCGGGCAGCATGTGGGCCAACTCCATTCCGTTGAGGTCGGGCATCTGAATGTCAAGGAAGAGCAGTTGGGGGTGCTGTTCCCTGATGGCATTGATGGCCTCTACTGAGTCCGTAAACGCCCCCAGCAATTCCAAACTGGGCGTCTTGGCCACAAAAGATTCCAATAGTCTGACAGCCAACGGCTCGTCGTCGACAACGATACAAGTTATTTTATTGTTCATAATCATCAACTTCAAACTTCAATGCTAACACGGACCTTGTAGATGTTGTCCTCCAGTTTTTGTTCCCAGGTGTAGCGCCCTGCATACATGAGGTCGAGGCGGCGACGGGTATTTTCCAAGCCGATACCCGAACCACTGCGGTCGGCATCGTCCTTGGGGTAGTTGGTGTTGTCGCAGTTGAATACCAACTTGTCCTCATTCTGTAGCAAGCGGATATCTATCTTCGAAGGCCGGCTGCTGCTCATACCATGCTTAAAGGCATTCTCGATGAGTGAGATGAAAAGCAAGGGAGCTATCTCAATATTCTGTTGCACGTCGAAGGTGGTAGTCACCTCGGTCTTGTCGTTGCAGCGCAGCTTCATCAGTTCCACGTAGTTGCGCATAAATTCCACTTCCCCCTGCAGGGGTACTGTCTCGCGGCGTGTCTCATACATGGCATAGCGCAACAGGTCGGAGAGTTGGGCAATGGAATCTTGTGCCTTGTCGGCATCAATCTGTATGAGGCTGGAGATATTGTTGAGCGTATTGAACAGAAAGTGCGGATTCAGTTGGTTCTTCAACCACTCCAACTCAGCCTCCGTGCGCTTGTGTTGTTCTTCCTTTAGCTGCTGTTTGATGGCTTTGGTGCGATACATGTGATGAACCAGCCAGGCGATGCACGCCAGCAAGATGTTCATGAAAATGTTCAGCACTGACGAAGCATAGTAGCTAGTAACGGCATAGCGCTTGGCATGTTCGTCGGGAAGGTATTCCATGAAGGCAGGCGTATCAATGCCGAAATGATACCAGGCAAGGAGTGCAAAGATGACGGCGTTGCCCAGCCAGAAGAACCAGCGTCGATTGCGATAATAGCCAAAGGGGATGAGAATGAAGCAATTGACGAAGTATATGGTCGCAGGAATCCACATGATGCGCAAGGAGAACTGGATTGCGTGGAGGGCATCTTCCCAGCTGTTGTTGGCTGCAAATGCAGAGATAGCGGGAACTATCAGGAACACCAGCCATGCAACCACTTGCAGACCATAGAATGTAACGTCTTGAGCTTTAATTTTTACTTTCATGTTGCAAAGATAAAGAATAATATTGAATTGACAAAATCTCTCCCGCATTATCTCAATGCAGGAGAGAAAACTAATTTATGAATCAATTTTATTGAGGCATATTGCCATTACTTGTATTTCCGGAGCCTACGCTGTTGATCATCTCACCCTGCGACTGCTGCTCGATGAAGTCGTTTTGTACGCGGCTTTGGTGCTGCTGGCGATTCTGCATCTTCGAGTTGCCGAAAGTGTAGCTGACGGTGAACGACACACCGTAGATAGGAACCTTGACTTTATTATGGCTGGTGAAGTCCTTGCCACGGCTGCTACTCTCAATCATGATGCTGCCACCGTCGTTGAGACCCGTGAGTGCCGATACGCTCAAGTTCAGCTTGTCGTTCAGCAGTGACTTCGAAAGGCTGGCAGTGAGGAGGTTGAAACCGCCGCTCCATCCCTGCAGGGTGTAGCTCTTGGTAGAGGCAATGGCAAAAGCGCTGAGTTTCAGGTCCCAAGGCAGTGTCTGCTGCACGCCGCCCATGATGTTGGCAGTCCAACCGTTGTTGCTTTGTCCGAGAGCATCGCTGTGCAGGTCGATATAGTTTAAGCCACCGTTGAAGAAGATGCGCGTGTTCTTAGTCAGCAGGTAGTTGACATAGGCATTCATGCCCGTCTGGTGGCTCTTCACCACATTGCCATAGGTAGTGTTCAGCAGGTCGTTAGCATCGTAGAAGCTGTACTGTGAGATGCCGTTGTCGGTGAAGTTGTGGTGCAGGTTAAGGTTCATCATCAGCTTCGGGGTAAACATATTGTAGACGAGCGATATGTTGTGGGCTTTCTCTACGTCAAGGTCGGGGTTGCCGTAGGTTAGTGCGATGGGGTTGGTCTTGTCGACGTAGGGATTCAGATAGCTGATACCTGGACGCGAGATACGCATATTGTAGGTCAGACCGAAATTGCTGCCTGCGCCCAGCGTATACTGCAGGCTGGCAGTGGGGACCAGTGAGCCGTAACTGGTGCTGAAGTCCTGTCCATAGCCTAAGTGGTATTCTACGTCTTGCCAGGTGTACTCGTAGCGCAAACCAGCCTTCAGACCGAACTTGTTGAAGTTTCCAGCATACTCACCATAACCTGCGAGGATGGAGTTCTTGTACTCATATTCCGAGCTGCTACTGGGGTCGTAGACTCCTGTGAGGTAGTACTTTGAGTCTGCGGTGGCATCGTGGAGTTGGAACTTTCCTCCGAGTCCCAGCGTCTGGCCTGTGCCGAGGGGCATGGTGTAGTCCAGCTGGAAGATGTGGCTAATGGTCTTGTCCTTATTCTCCGAGTAACGGTTGGTAAGGTCGATGTAGTTGGAAGTGTTGTTGAAGTTGTTGGTCATCTCGGTGGTGGCTGGGCTGTAGCTCAGTTGGTAAGTAAGGACGAGCGACTGGGTGCGTGCCTTGTTGAAGAAACGCTGATAGTCGAGGCTTCCGTTGAACGAAGTACGGGTATTCTTCATATCCGTTGTACTGGTGTAGCTGAACGGATCTGTGGTGTAAGGAGACAGGAGCGTGGTTGACGAAGTGCCATTGGTCTTGATGCGCATGTTGTTCACCTGAGCGGTAAGATTCAGGGCACTTACGGAGTCAAGCTGATAGCCAAGGGTGAGGCTTCCCATCGTGAACGGGGTCTTGATACTATTCTCCGAGGTCAACAGCTGCGAGATGCCGCTGTCCTGAAGCTGTTCTGTCTCGGTAGTCGTGTTGCCGGGGGTGTTGTAGCTGGTCATCACGTTGGCGCTGTACGACAGCTTGCCCTGTTGACCGCTCAAGAATACGCTACCACCCAACTGACGATTGCCGGCAGTGGCGCGGACGGTGCCGTTGTAGCCGTTCATGCTCTGCGCACCCTGTGCATCCTGTTTGTTCATCACGATATTCAATATGCCGGCAGCACCTTCGGCATCGTACTTCGCACCGGGGTTGGTCATTACCTCAATGCTCTTCACAACACTGGCGGGCATGCTCTTGAAAATCATCGACGGATTACTGGAGAACATCACGTTAGGCATTCCGTCGACATACACCTTAAAGGATGACGAGCCATTGACGGTGATGTTGTCCTGGCCGTCGACGGTCACCATAGGAACCTTGCGCAGCATGTCGAGCACGGTGTACGACTTCGAGTCCTCGTCTTCGCTTACCTTATAGGTCATCTTGTCGACCTCCATCTTCACCAGCCGCTTCTGGTGGACAACCTCCACGCCGTCCAGTTCTTTTGACCAAGTGACGGAGTCCTGTTTCAGGCTGTCGGTGGCATACACTACTTCCACGTCGTCATCATTATTGGTCTGGGCCATTACTACTGCTGAGAGGGTCAGCATCATTGTCACGAGAATTGTTTTGAATGGAATGTTCTGTTTCATATCTTTTTGCGTTTTTATCTTTCTGGGTGCAAAATTATCATAAACAGCGATACCTTCAAAGTCACTTTCGACGAAATTACCCCTGTCTTTCGACGAGATTACGAAAAAAAGTCGTACCTTTGCACGCAATATGGGTTTTACGACGACGATATTGCAGTGGTTCCGGGAAAACGGACGAGCCTTGCCTTGGCGCGAGACTCGTGACCCCTACGCCATTTGGTTGTCGGAAATCATCCTCCAACAGACACGTATCGACCAAGGGTTGCCCTATTGGGAGCGATTTATGCAACGCTGGCCGACGGTCGACGCACTCGCTGCCGCCTCTGAGGACGAGGTGCTGCGCGAATGGCAGGGCTTAGGCTACTACAGCCGCGCCCGCAACCTGCACGCTGCTGCCAAACAAGTGGCTGCGCTCGGTGGTTTCCCCACCGACATCAAAGGCCTCCTCTCCCTCAAAGGCATTGGCGACTACACCGCTGCTGCTATCGGCAGCTTTGCCTTCGGACTCCCCGCTGCTGTTGTTGACGGCAACGTCTATCGCGTCCTCGCTCGCCACTACGGCATCTCGACCCCCATCAACACCACCGAGGGCAAGAAGGAATTTCAGGCACTGGCCCAAGAGCTGCTGCCTTCAGATAATTGTCAATTGTTAATTGTCAATTGTCAATTGCCGCCATCGGCGGCCTACAACCAAGCCCTAATGGACTTCGGCGCCATTCATTGCACGCCCGCAAAGCCACTGTGCCTGCAGTGTCCGCTGCAGGACTCCTGCGTTGCCTTCCGCGAGGGTCGCACGGCCGAACTGCCCGTCAAGCAAAAAACTCTGAAAATCAAAGAGCGACACCTTACTTATATATATATAAGGTATAACGGCGAGACGGCCCTTCGTCGACGTCCTGCCGGCGACATCTGGCAAGGGCTCTACGAACCCCTGCTAATTGATAATGGACAATGGACAATTGACAATTGGGGTGCGCGGCATAATTATCAATTGTCCATTGTCAATTGTCAATTGCTTCGCAAGAAGCAAAAACACGTCCTCACCCACCGCGTGCTCTATGCCGACTTCTGGCTCTGGCAACCTGCCGAGCGCCCAACGCTCCCAGAAGGCTACTTCTGGCTCCCTGAGTCCGACCGCGACCGCTACGCCGTCCCGCGTCTGATAGAGAAGATGTTCGAAGAAGTTTGAAGAAGATAAAAAGATAAGACATATGATCAATTTAGCTATTTTCGTTTCAGGCAGTGGTACCAACTGCGAAAACCTCATCAAATACTTCAGTGGCTCCGACAGCGTCAACTGCGCACTCGTCGTCAGCAACAAACCCGACGCCTACGCATTGGTGCGCGCCGAACGTCTGGGCGTAGCGACAGCAGTAGCGCCTAAGGCTCAGCTCAACGATTCCGAATTCATGATGCCGTTGCTCAACGAACACCACATCGACTTCATCGTACTGGCGGGATTCCTGCCATTGGTGCCCACTTTCCTCATCGACGCCTTCCCACGTCGCATCATCAACATCCACCCGGCACTGCTGCCCAAATATGGCGGCAAGGGCATGTGGGGTCACCACGTCCACGAGGCCGTAAAGGCTGCTGGAGAAACGGAAACGGGAATGACTGTCCATTACGTTACACCCGTCTGCGACAGCGGTGAGATTATTGCGCAGTACCGTTGCACATTGTCACCCGACGACACCGTCGACGACATTGCCGAAAAGGAACACCAGCTGGAAATGAAATATTTCCCCCACGTCGTGGAGGAAGTACTAAAAAAACTCTGTTAACTTCTAACTTTTCAATAAATCGGCGTAAACGTCTTCGTGTCCATCAGGTGGCGGTCGGTAATCTTGATATCCGGAATGACCGGCAGACACATAAACGCCATCGTGATGAACGGCGACTTCATCTTGCAGCCGATATCCCTCACCTTCTCCTGTATGCACAGCGTACGGAAGGCAATCTCATGACCATTTACGGGCGACATCAGTCCGGCAATGGGCAGAGGAATGTCCAACATCTCCTCATTAGTGACAACCACCTGTCCTCCTTGCATCTGGACAATACGGTTGATTGCCTTGACAATAAGCTCGTCGCTGGAACCGACAGCTACAATATTATGACAGTCGTGGGCTACCGAACTAGCCATAGCGCCCTCCTTGATACCGAAGCCGCGTACTAGTCCCACAATGGGTTTGGCACCGGGCTTATAGCGGTTGTAAACCACTATCTTCTGCACCTCTGTCCAAGGATACTGCGAGTCAAACAAGGGGTTACCCGTCAGCACCACCTCGTCGTGATCGGTCAGCAGGCTGCCGTCTGAGGCGTGAATGACATGTACCGTATCGCCGGGCTTGAGGTCGAGGTTAATATCGGCAGCGGTAATGGGTGCTGCCACGAAGTTGTTGGGGAAGTCTTCATCCAGAATGTGCTCCTCAACGTCGTGATGCGAGGGCAGACAGGAATTATAGTTGAATACCTCCTCTCCTCGTATCCACGTGCTCTCCACACGGAAGTACGGAGTGACATTGTCAACGGTAATAAACGTTGCGGGGTCACCCTCCTGCAGCATTCCCCAATTCTGCTTATAGTGCTTCTGCGCATTGATGCTGGCAGCCTTCAGCACATCCCATAGTTCGTAGCCGTCAGCCAGCGCACGCTTCACGATGAGATTGATATGTCCGCGCACGAAGTCGTCGGGGTGACAGTCGTCCGTACACAACATCACCATATTCGGGCTCTCGTTGATCAGCGGGCTCAGCAGCTTATAGTCCTTGGCGGCACTACCCTCGCGGATGATGACATACATACCGGCTCTGATGCACGCACGACCCTCGTCCAACGTCGAACACTCGTGGTCGGTAGTGATGCCGGCGGCAGCATAGCGGTCGCGATTCTGTCCTGTCACTCCCGGGGCGTGACCGTCCACGGGTTTGCCATTACTCAGGGCCGCCCGTATCTTCGCCATCACCTCCTTGTCGCCATTCAGCACACCGGGATAGTTCATCATCTCACCTAGGAAACCGATATCCTCACGAGCCATCAGCGTCTCCGTATCCTTGGCGTCAATCACCGCTCCACAGGTTTCTATGTCGCCACCTACTGCCGGCACGCAGCTGGGTGCCCCGAACAGGAAGTTGAAGCGCGCCTCCTTGCCCGAACGTATCATGTAGTCGATACCCGCAATACCCAGCACGTTGCCAATCTCGTGAGGGTCGGCAATGACACCTATCGTACCGTGACTGACGGCAATGCGTGCAAACTTATGCGGCACTATCATACTGCTCTCAATATGCACGTGGGCATCAATAAAACCAGGCATGATATAGGGCCACGGGGTCTCACTCTCGGGCAACTCACAGCGTTTAACTTCCGCTATGATCCCATCCTTAATGACCAGTTCGCCGTCGTATATCTCGCGACGCACCACGTCAACGATATGTCCTTTTACACTTTCCATAATCTTACCTCTTACATCTTCCATCTTACCTCTTCATCTTGTCGTTCTTAATCTTAATGAAGAAAATAATCACCGAGCAGAGACACGTAATGGCGTTAGTGATGAGCATAAAGATACCCTCACGGCCAAGCATGATACCCTGACACATGAAACAGAAACTACCGACGGCCATCATGATGAAGCCGGGCAGCGAGATGCCGTCTGTCTGGCGCGTACGAATGGTCTGAATGGCCTGAGGCAGATAGCCGAAGATAAGGCCCAAACTGGCAACAATACCAAAAATGTCGAATAAAAGTTGATGCTCCATAGTAAAAAGTTTTTAGTTTCTAATGCATTATTGCGGCAAAATTACGAAAAAAAACTGATAATTGTAACGTTTTTCTATTTTTTTTCGTACATTTGCACCAAATAACTATTAATTTGAAGACAACGAGCGATGAAAAAGGTATATAAGGCACATATCCTCTTCACGAAAGAGAAGGATCATTTCGAGGTGTTTGAGAATGGCTATATCGCCGTTGAAGACGGCATTGTCCTAGGCGTCGCAAGCAACCTGAAGGATTTGGGTTGTGAGGGTGCTGAGGTGGTCGATTTCGGCGACAAACTGCTCATTCCCGCTATGAACGATATGCACGTCCACGCCCCGCAGGTGCACAATCAGGGCGTCGCAATGGACCTCGAACTGCTACCCTGGTTGCAAAACTACACCTTCCCCGAGGAGTCGAAATATGCCGACACGCAGTATGCCGAGCGGATGTATCGCCGTTTCCTGCATACCCAGTGGCTCTTCGGCACCATGCGTAGCGTCGTCTTCGGCACCGTACATACTGAGAGCACGCGCATCCTCATGAAGCTGTATCAGGAGGTCGGCATGGGCGCTATGGTCGGCAAGGTGGCCATGAACCGCAACTGCCCCGAAGCCCTCTGCGAGGACGTCGAGGCCTACGTCGAAGGCCAAGAACGCCTCATCGCCGATTTCGGCGATGACACCGCCCTCGTTCGCCCCATCATCACCCCGCGCTTCGTGCCTTCATGTACTCCGGAACTGCTCAAGGCCTGCGGTGAACTGGCCAACAAATACCAGCTGCCCGTTCAGTCGCACCTGTCGGAGAACACCTCCGAGATTGCCTGGGTGGCCGAACTGGAGAAGGAGAGCACCAGCTATGGCGACGCCTACAACCGCTACGGCCTCTTCGGCCAGACGCCTACCATCATGGCGCACTGCGTATGGACCAATGGCAGCGAGCTGGAACTGATGAAGCACAACCGCGTGATGGTGGCACACTGTCCGACGTCGAACTTCAACCTGTCGTCAGGTTTGGCTCCT
Source organism: uncultured Prevotellaceae bacterium (assembly GCA_902800245.1). Taxonomy (GTDB): domain Bacteria; phylum Bacteroidota; class Bacteroidia; order Bacteroidales; family Bacteroidaceae; genus Prevotella. The sequence goes on along the minus strand of CADCDY010000011.1, from coordinate 34,906 downwards.
GTCCGCACGTTCCTCGACGAAGGCCTGCCCATCGGTTTGGGCAGCGACATCAGCGGCGGTCACGACCTCAACATGTTCCGCATGTTGGTTTACGCCATTCAGGTCAGCAAGATGCACTATCAGCAGGACAAGAGCAAGGCGTTCCTCACACTGCCGGAAATCTTCTGGATTGCCACCAAGTCGGCAGGCTCGTTCTTCGGCCGTGTGGGCAGCTTCGAACCGGGCTACGAGTTCGACGCGCTGGTCATCGACGACGCGGTGCTCTACCCGTCGGAATACTCGCTGCAGCACCGTCTGGAGCGCTTTATCTATGTGGGCGACGACCGTCAGATTGCACATCGCTTCTGTCGCGGTCAGGAAGTCCCAGAGCCCAAGATTTTACACTAAATGCTATTAATTTTTCGACAAATCGCTATTTTTTAACATTTTTTCTTTGTGGTTTGTTACAAACTTTGTATATTTGCACGTTGATATTAACTTAAAGGAATAAGCAAGACGACGACATTTGAGACCATTCAGACGACATAGGGCAGCATTGGCCGTACTGCTATTGTTAGCTTCGGCAACCAGTAAGGGTCAGACCTTTGCACTGAGGACGAATGCGCTGCTGCCGCTTCTCAATGTCGGAGCGGAACTGCCGCTGGGCAACAGATGGTCCATAGGGGCCGACTGGTATTATCCTTGGTTTCCCCGCTCGTCGAGCCACAAAAACTGCTATCAGGTCGACGGTCTCTCACTCGAGGGTCGTTACTGGCTAGGAAGCAGTCATGAGTCAGGCGACGACAACAAAGTCTACCGCCTGCTGGGACACTCCATCGGGGCGTTTACCGTCATCGGACGCTACGACTGGGAACACAACTACAAAGGCCGTCAGGGCGATTACGTCATGGGCGGTATCGATTATCTCTACGCTATGCCCATATTCCGAGGCAAGCTCCATCTCGAGCTATCACTTGGCATTGGCTATTTCTACTCTCGTGCAACCTCCTACGAGGTTTTCGAACGCGGAGGCAATGGCTACCGCGACAAAAACTACAGGAAAAACGTTAACTACTTCGGCCCCCTAAAGGCCACCGTAGCCTTCGTACTACCCCTGTAACGGAAGGACATAATAATTCGGACAAAGATGAAGGAAGTCAGTCTCCTCTTCACATTTCTGGTCACTATGACCGTTTTGCTGTCGTCGTGCAAGCGTATGTCGCTGTACGACCTGGAGAAGGCTGTCGTCCTCGAACTCGACCTCAAGCTCGACCTAGACGTGGATATCGACCTCGACGTAGATGTGGATGTAGATATTGAGAGAACCATCAAGATGCCCGAACACATGAAGGTACTCTTCTATTCCCCCGACGACGGCGGGCTGCGCTATACCGAATTCGTCTCTGGCACCGGTGGATCTATCAGCACGCCACCGGGCACCTACCGTTTGGTGGCTTACAACTTCGGCACCGAATACACCCAGATTCGCAACGAAGGTAACATCAACACCCTCGAGGCCTTCACCAGCGACATCACCGCTACCAAGGGCGCCATACTCCGCAGTTTTACGCGCAACGACGCGGAAGAGCCCCAAGGTCCTGTCATCTATCCCCCCGACCACCTGCTGGTGGCTGCCGAAACCGTCACGATACCCGAGTGGGGCACTGAGGACCAACACATCACCATCCATGCTGATGCTAAGACCATCATCGAGACCTACACTTTCGAGGTCGACAACATTACAGGTCTTGAGTATGTGAAGAGTGCGGAAGCCTTCGTCACCAATCAGGCCATCGGCAGTTTCTTCGGACGCGGCGAGCTGAACGCCAATCCTGCATCCCTCTATTTCCCTGTGGGTGTCGACCACAAGCACAACAGGCTCTATACCGCCTTCAATACCTTCGGTAAACTGCCGGGCGAGAGCCGCGCCTATCTCCACATCCTCGTCATCGATTCAGAAGGCGGCGAGCACCGGTTCTCGGAAGACATCACCGACCAGTTTGACGATTCCGAACACCACATCTCCTTCGACGAGCCCGTTGTCATTCCCCCACCCAAATCGGGAGCAGGAGGAGGCTTTGACCCCTCCGTCGACCCCTGGGACGAAGAGAACATAGATGTCCCTATTGGATAAAAGAAAATAAATAACAATAATTATTCACATTTTAAAATTTTACGATTATGAAAAAGAATTTATTTCTTCTTGCAGTAGCAGCTCTCGCAATGACTGCCTGCACCAACGAATCTACCGAGTACGTCGGCGACACCAGTCCCCAGACTCGCGAAATCTCCTTCACACCGCTGGCTACGCCTCAGACACGTGCTGCTGTTGAAGGGACCGCATTCCCAACTGAGTTATCTATGGAGGTTGCGGCATACATGGTTGAACCTACAGCCCAGAACTTCTTTGCTGGAACGACATTCACCTATGATTATGCTGGTGGTGCTTCTGCATCAAGCGGTAAATGGGGTGGTACAACAGCTCAATACTGGCCACTGTCTGCCTGCTATATCAACTTTTTGGCATATACTGGTGTGACAGGAACAGCTACTTTTGATAGTACCACTCCTGCCTCTGCTGCAACAATTACTCAGTCAGATAACTCAAGTGCTCAGACTGACTTGATGTATGCCAGAGGTAACGGCGAAGTAACATTTAGCGAAAATGCACTGACCATCCCCGCCGCTGTTCCCATGGTATTCAAACACGCACAGGCTTTGATTAAATTTACAGTTATGGGTTCTACTAACGTAACCGTGAATAACATCACTCTCAATGGTGCGAAATATTCTGGCACCTATACCATTACCCATACTAACTATAATCTAAAGACTACCCAGAGTGTAGCTGGCACATGGACCTTACTCGGAGATGCCGCGAATGTGATTGTTCCGGGATGGAATGCTGCTGCGCTCACAGGAAGTCCCGTGGCAGTAGGAAACGGTTTGATGATTGTTCCTGATGACACCGGCGCAGGTGATTTCACAAGTTTCACAATCAACTACTCTTTGGGGGGCAAAGCATTTAACTTTACCTATACACCTACAAGCACGAACGTAGAACAAGGTCACAAATACACTTACAACATCACGTTCACATCAAGCGAGATTTTCGTCACAGCTACAGTTACCGACTGGGATAATACTAATACAGCAGTCAGTGTAGGATCATAACCCACGGGGCCTAATCCCCTGTGCGATTCGATAAGAAAAATTAAGCTGGGAGCTTGGCGCTTCCAGCTTTTTTGTGGCCAAACATTTGGAAGTATCAAGAAATAGTTCGTACCTTTCACCTTTGGTGAAGATACTTACGCTCGAAAATACAAAGAAAAACAAGTTTTCCTTTGGTGTTTTACTCGCTTATTCGTATCTTTGCCAGTGGTATGGAGAATAAACCGAGGGCGACATCCTACAAACGGCGGATGAATGGCTGGGACTATACCCAGCCACGAATCTATATGCTGACGCTGGCGACAGAATGGCGACAGCCGCTGTTCGGCACGCTGACGGGTGACCCCACCCTGCCGGCGGCAGCCCCCGAGGGGCCTCATCTGCAGCCCACGGAGCTCGGCGCTGCCGTATTACAGGAAATCGACGGCATCCCCCGTTTCTACCCGCAGATAACCATCATTGCCCGCCAACTGATGCCCGACCATCTGCACATCCTCCTATACGTCCGACAGGCCCTGCCCGTCCATATAGGACAGGTGGTGGCAGGCTTCAAGGCCGGCTGTAACCGGAGGTGGAGGGAGCTTGGCTGCCCGCAGATGCCGCAGCGCCCCCAGCAACCCCAACAGCCACAGCGGCAAAACCGCTGGGCACCAAACAACGCGGCCCCCGGCTCAGCGGCAGCGGCCGTGCCTGGCTCGGCAGCGGCGCACTCAGCCCCCGCCTCAACAGCGGCGACGGGTTCGGTGGCTTCATCGCACGGCGCGGTATCCGGTTCGGTGGCTGGCGGTTCTGCCGCCAGAAAAAACTCCGGCCTCCTCTGGGAGCAAGGCTACCACGACCGCGTCCTCTCCAACCAAGGCCAGCTGCAGCGCCTCGTCGATTACATCCTCGACAACCCCCGCCGCAGCCTCATCAAGCGCCACCACACCGAATGGTTCCGCCCCAGGCAAATTACAGCCGCAGGCACCACCCTTCACGCCTTGGGCAACCTGCAGCTGCTACAAGCCGCCAGCCGCCGCGCAGTACGCGTCTCCAACCACATCACCGACGAACAGCGCATCAGCCAGCAGCAGGACCTGCTGACGGCTGCCCGTCAAGGCACCGTCCTCATCTCACCCTTCATCAGCGCCGGTGAGCGTCAGGTGGAAGAAGCGGCCATGCAAGAGCGCCTGCCGCTTGTCAAACTGCTCGACAACGGCTTCGCCCCCTACTACAAACCCCAGGGACAGGACTTCGACGCATGTGCCGAAGGGCACCTTCTGCTACTGACGCCCTACGACTATACCACCCAGAAAGTCATCCTGACCCGCTCCATGTGCAATAATTTGAACGTCCTTGCCGCAAGGCTTTGTGAATAAAATCTATGAATATGACTAAGAAACGAGGTTGCGGGTGTCTGCTGGTGGTGATAGCGGCGGTGATGGTGGCTGCGGCTGCCGTGTTTTTGGTGGCTAGCTACGTGGCCGACGAGGATGCCGGTATGAAGAACAAACAGGCTTGGGAGGAGTATAATGCCAACATTCCGACCATTGATTCGCTTGAAAAAGCCGGCGTTCCGGACTCGATTATCGCCGAAAAATACCCCAGACCCTACATCCGACAGGGTGGTTTTGCCACACTTTTCGGTGCTGTTATCGCCTTCGGAATCACGCTTGTAGCCCTTATTCCACTCATTATCGGCCTGATTTTGATGCGAAAAAGCCGCAAAAAGCCCTCAAAAATCGACCAAATTGCCTAGTTTCTTTGCATTTTCGGCTTAGTTCCTTTGGGTCGCCGGTCGTTGGGAAGCGGATCGCCTGTCGTTGGGAAGCGGGTCGTCAAACCACCTTAACATGCAAAAATCGCCCATTTCATCGGGAATTGGCCCACCCTAATGTGTCACAGAGCACAGAGCACAGTTTTTTTGAGGCCGTGACAGATGACAGATGACAGTTTTATTGGGAGCCCCAAAATCAATAAATCAAAAATCAGTTTATTCTATGAGCGAGTATTTTGTGTGTAATAAATTTATTATTATATATAGTATATATAATAATATAGATATTTTCAACAAATCTTGCCGTTTCAAGGATTTGAGCCCCAACAAAACTGATTTCTGATTTACTGATTTGGCTGCTCAGAAAACTGTGATCTGTGATCTGTGACATTAGGGTGGCTCAAAACAAAACTGTCATCTGTCATCTGTCATCATTTTGCGCTGTTATTTACCTTTTAGGTAAAAAACTCCCGAAATATTTGGTAATGTCAATTTTTATTCGTACCTTTGCATGTATGAAGAAGAATATATCACATACTAACCCTGTAACGACCATCAAAGCCCTGCTGCACGTCGTTTCGCTGCTTTCAGCACCCCTCCTGCTGACGGCCGCCATCCTCATGGCTGCCTGCTCCAGCGACGACGCCACAGACGCCCCCACCCCAACCAACGACAACGACTCTCAAGAAATAAATGTCAACACAAGCGTAGCAGGCATGATAACCCGTGCCACCACATACGAAGGAGGCACGCTGACCACTGGCACCTTCACCTGCGCTGCCTACAATGCAGGCACGACCGATTATTATATTGTCCCCACAACAATGACATACGACATCGACCACTGGACTTTTGACGGCAGTTCACGCTATTGGCCCCTGCCCACTTCCAATGACGGTTCATGGCCCGCCCTCGACTTCTTCACCTATATGCCGGAAGTAGTGCCGAACTATATTACCGACGTAGATGGTGTTGCCGGCAGTGTTACGTACGTTGCTCGGAATCCCCAGTTCAAGTGCACCCTTCCCATGACGTATAGCAGTGAAGCACTTACTGGAAATCAGGGCAGCAATTTACAGGAATTCATCCTTGCCATGGCGACCAATCAGACAAAAGAAACAAATTCCGGTACGGTGAACATGGAATTCAAGCACCCCTTTACCCGCATCAAGCTGCAGTTGTCGGCCTCTCATCCCGACATCACCATCAACAGCATTACCTTCAAAAGTCTGAAGTCCGGTGGCACGTGCTCGTTTGCCTATAACGACAGTGAGTCGCAATGGAAATCCACCTGGTCGTCGCTGACCCCGTCAGACGGAATTACTGATTTCGTGGTAACGCTGACTGGCAGTGACGCAATATTCAATAGTAACCCCAGTAGCCCTCGGCAGATTGGCACCGACTACATTATGGTTCCCCAAGATTTTACAGGCGCCATTGAGGTAAACGCCACCTGGATAGACTGGGGCGAGGAATATGAGCATAAAGTCAGTACCAATATAGACTCTCAGGCGTGGGCAGCCGGTACTAGCTATACTTACACCTTCACTATCACAAAAAACGACCTGACGGTAGATACATCAAAATATACTGAACAATGGTAAAGACAAAACTACATATCATCCGAATATTCACCCTACTGCTCCTACTGCTGACGGGAATGGGGAATGAGGCATGGGCTGCATATAAAGTAATCTATCATATCCTGACGTTGCCGATAGATAACAGCATCTACCACATGAATGGTTCTGAAAACGTCTTGAACGGTAAGCGTCTAGAGGCCGTCAGAGTCGTTGATAACAATGCAACAAAGGTGAATTTGCCAGAAGCATACAAGAGTCCGCTGGCTAAGAATTTCAAGTACTATGAAAGCACTAACGTTACCAAATATGCTGCTGTTACAATGTATAACTCTACGAAGAACAAATCTTGCTACTATACGATAACAGCTGAAGATGAAGGACATAATATTGAAAATGCTGACGTAACTGCTGATATAGACGTCTATGTTACCTACGAATATGACGATTCGAAGGGAATTGCGCTCGATGGATCAGCAGAGTATAATCTCACGATAGGTGATGGATTTTTAGCATTTAACAGGGGGCGTAACAATCGTGTGGCTGTCTTTCGCAAAAGTTTAGGTATCGTCGATGAAGAAGCCTTGGCCAGCGAGGATTTTGTGCAATTTGCTTATACAAAAGACAATAAAATTTCCGGAACCAACATATCCACGTATTGGCAAAGTAACGATAACAAGAATACAAAAGAATCAGTCGCCGGACAGTTCCACTTCAGATTCAAGTTCGAGGGTTCCGACCCTTACAACATTATTATTGGTACTGCCTATAACAAGGATTATACATACATCGAAAAGCATGGTTCCGAGTCAAAATTATACTACAAATGGTATAAAGGCAGTCATTTGTTCCAACCCAATGATAAATCCGGTTTCTTCTTGGCGAGTGACGACCACAAGGCATATACTAAAACTGGCACCGCTTATGACCCTAATCCTAATGCAGATCTACCGTATGATGAAAGTAAAACAGGCTATTTCAAGAGTAAAGGCTCGTCTGAGCTTACCTATAACACATTTGCCTTGCTGAATAACTCAGATAAAAACGGTTATGTCTTCATGGTCAGCAGGTTCGTCGATGCCGATGGAGATCTCTCTACTCCTGGTGATTACAAATCTGCTTCATATAACTTTCTCGTACCCGACAACAATTATAACAATCTGATATATGCATTAAAGACATTGTCAGTTGCTTCCCAAAATTATTCCACAGACGAGAAGATATATCAGGTCAAGGAATATGTCTTCAAGGTGAAGACGCCTTTAACTGGAACGGTACTGTCTCAGGTTGTTACCGTGAGCGAATATTTCCTAAATGACAATCCGAAAGACTATGTTCCTGATGCACTAAAGCGTAAGTACGTTGAATTCAAGGGAGCCTATAAAGAAACCGGGTTAATAAATGAATATGCCAGTTTTGCTGCTGTTGATGCAACTGGCGATGCGGAAACAGAAGACGGCAAAAAGGTTATCTGGCTAAAGTACGAGACTTCTATGCCTTTTGAAGCACTGCCTGTTGGTGGCTGTTACAACGATGCCCGTTATTATACCATACGTGCAAATGGTGCCTCTCAGGCGCAAAACCTCGGCTATTACAGCAGTGGCAGCTTCTATACAGTTTTGGGGTCAAACACTGTTCTCCATCAGGGTGAAAATTCAGCCGAAGCTCAGTTTGCATTCATCGGTGACCCATACGAACTGAAGATTATCAGTCGTGCAGCCAGTGAAGCTGTAACAGCCGATGGAACCCCTGCGGCATCCCACAACCGCTATGTGGGATGTGCTACAGATGCATTAGATGGTACAACGCTGACTGTTAAAGATGGTACCAGCGACATCAGCACCTGGCAGATAGAGCCAGGAAACATCACGAATCCTGATTACTTTGTTTTGCGCCAGTTCAACACAGAAGGCAAATACATTGGCTGGAATAGTGGGGCAGAGAATAAGCCTATGACATACAGTACAACGTCGACCACGATTCGTGTGGTAGAGTTGGAAAAGAAAGACTATGTCTACCATATTGTTCGTGGCGACGGTTCCGGTTCCATTGCCGTAAAAGCTACAGAAGCGCAGGACATAGGTACGCCGCTGAGGAAAAAGGATGTCCCAGACATCATCCACAGTCCGTTCATAGACTTCCCTGTAGCCACTATCACATTCTATTCAGATGCAGCGTGCAACAGCGTCATTAAACATGCCCCGTATACCGTCACGGATGAGAATAAGCACATATATGTAAAATATGATATGAATGATGCCGCAGCTCCCTACCTCGACAATAAGGTATATCATGTGATGCTCAACGGTGAGTACATCTATTATGACAATGGAATCATTAAGAGTAAAGAAGTGATATCTGACGATGAGGCGGCTTCTGGCGCTTTCAAATGGAAACTGGGTGGCAACGACCCCTACGCCATGACCATACAGACCATGGATGAAAATGTGGCCAACTACCTCCATTATGTGGAAGTGACCAACTGGGTGACTGGAACAATATCAAATTCTTGGCCCAGTAGTGTGCCTGACTCGAAATTCATTGTCAAGCTCAGTCCTTATACTACGGCTACCACAAACGTCTATGAGGTGATGGCTGCAACGGGCGATGGTACAGATGCTTCTGAAACCTATTATAATATAGGTCGTCTCGACAACACCACCGTCAAGATGGTCGACAACACTTCCTCGGCTCATGGTTCTCTAACGCTGCGTTTCCGCCTTTTCCCAACGGAGAGCACGACGCACAACGTGACCTACCACCTCATAGACAAGGAGGGGGTGGACCTCCTCCAGACGGTGGCGCGTCACACTACTAGTGAAGCCCCCGACTTCCCGGCTCAGTATCGAAGCCCGCTGGTGACCAACTATCATTATTATGTGCTTTCAAACTTTACTACTAACACTGTCAGCGGTGTTACTTACTATACACTGGATGGCTCACCATCAGAACTGGCAACAATTGGAGATGTAACCGATGTGTACGTCCTCTATAATGGCACGAATGATGTCAGCAGTAAGTACGACATGCAGAATAAGAAAATCACCTATTTGCTGAAATACAAAACGGGGATACCATTCAGGGCAGAAGACGGTAGTGATGGACTGGAAGAAACTCCTGTAACCCCTATTTATCCCTATTGTAATGGCGACTGTTGTTTCTTTGTTTATGGGCAGGATCAGTTCGACCTACAGCAAGAAGGTGCTGCCAGCACCCGTACCCGTTGGGCCTGGTATTTGGAGAGTGCCGACAACGACCCCTACCATGTAAAGATTTGCTCGCGTCAGCAGGAAACCTACAACTTAGATGATATTCGTGGCTATTTTGCTACCTATCAGCCAGACGATTATGACAAAGTCATTACGACACTCGTATGGCCGACTATCTCGGGTATACAGGGAACGGATTATATGATTCTGGGCACAACGGGCAATTTCCGTCTCGTGACCACTAATGAAATTCCACTCGATAGCGATCATAACGGCACACCTGAGAGTACGCAGCGATACACTGTTAAGAGCTTTGAGCAGTATTGGAAGACCTTCGACACTGTTAAAAAGAAAATATTGGACGGGGAACTTGATATTCTCGAGGATAAAGACAAGGGAAATAGCAAGTATGAAGATCCCGATGGTTCAATACTCGTACCAACCAGTCCCGCATCATATAGGGAACGTCTGACTGGTGAATACAATTTTCACAGTTATAAAAAATGGGCCTATGCCAAGCGCTTTAATGGCTACAATAAAGAAGGTAAGACCAGTAAGGGCTGGGAGGAAATTGAACACTGGTTCCAGACGGTAGATATGGGTGAGGGTTACTTCACATTGGAGGAAGTCGATATCAATCCCGTGATGATCCTGCTCGACCAGCACGGATGGGAGATTATGCGCAAACCGCTGCCCACCAGCCCCAGTGATCCGACAAAGGCTGCCAAGTATGATCAGATACGTCCTTACGACAGTCCAATGGTTAAGGAGTACTACTTCTGGACGAAAGCTTCGAAGCGTACAGGTTTCCACCAGTATTATAATCTCAGCCAGCAAGTAATGGTAGATGGCGAGCCCTATACCTCTACTACACTTACTGAATTACCCCCCTACGATACTGCTACAAATCTGCGCGATGCCAAGGGTAACCAGTACGACGAGTATGTCACTTATACCGTCAAGGACGAGTATGTGCAAAGCTACAACTCTAGTACAAAAGAGGGTGCGGAGTTCCTTATTCAGCAAGGAAGTAAATATGCTTCTTATAATGGAACTGATCTATCGACCCCCGCTGTGACAAGTCCAGGCGGCATGCAACAGTACATTGTTGACAATATCAATAATCTTAACGCCGAGGGGAGTAAAAACAGCGACTTGTGGTATGTAAAGCCCAATGCTCGCATCGACTACGAAATGGGGTATGTGGATAAAGATGAAGAAAATGATATTGAAACAAATCACGACTGGACTGACGAGGAGAATTATACAGGATATACGGGAGCTTTCAGCGATGGTTTCGATCCCTATAACATCCAGATATCCAGTGTCCCACATAATACGAAGTATTTCGTTACCAATGCCACAGGAGCCACTTTGGCAGAGGGAGCAGGCTCACTTATAGGTACTTATGTGAGTGATCCGGCAGTATCTATACGAGAGCCATATACGAATAAGCCCTGTACATGGTACGACAGCCGTGAATTGGCCATAACCAATGCCACCTTTATGGCTGTACAGGATGCTGACGGCAATATGCAACTGATGCCGCGTTTTGACCATACTACACGTATGAAGGACTTCTCGGCACTTGTTCCAACCACTGACCCTGGAATTGCCAATACCTATACGGAACTATACCGCCCACAGGTATATAACTATCACATTCTCGACAATGAGGGCAACGAGTCACTACGCTATCGGAGTGGTGGTGACCTAGTGCCACAGACACCAGACCATTTTAAGAGCCCACTGGCGAAGGACTTTAAGTATTATAAAGAGTCTGCATGCGAGAATGAAGTCGAAGAGTCGTTTGCTGGAGAAAGCATGACAGCTACCACAAACGATGTTTATGTGCGCTATAGCTACGATGAAGAAGCTGATGAACAGGGCATCCTGCAAGGTAAATGGCTGACGATGAAGTTGAACAATCTGGATGCACATTATACTACCGTCAGCGCGACGACAGGCATCTTTGCTGATGCATCACCAGCCACCAAGCCCGCTACTATTGATGGAGAAGCGAAAAAGTGGCAGTGGAAATTCTTGAAAACACCACAGACAGATCCGGACCCATACGCTGTTCAGTTGTTCAACCGCAACAATCCTAGCAGTAACAATGAACTGCCAACAACAGGCAAGTACTTTGCTATACTGCCCCATACCAGTGATGGCTTTGCCTTAGCGGAAGCGCGAACGGCAAATGCCAATTACGACACCTACAATTTCTTGAACGGCAACGGGGCAATGGATGATGATACTCCAGCCGCCATAGCTCAAGAATCAGGCTTCCTTAGCACGTCGTGCAGTTTCAGTGGTGCCAATTCGCAGTTACAACTCATTGACGAAGTCGTGCACACCTATACCTATAAGATATACACTAATAGTGGAGCGTTTGCCATCAGTGCAACGCAGGATAACGAGACTGTTGTGGACAATGAATATGTGCCAGTATTGCCTGAGAACATCAAGTCACCACTGCTCAATTTGGATCAGTTCCGGTACTATAACAAGGATGATGTGACGTTTGCTACTGATGCGGAATTGTTAATTTCGACTACTGACACCATCAGTAAAGCTTTAACAAGTCTCTATGGCCTTTACGATGATGAGGTTATCGTACACTATATGCCCTACGACCCGCTTGTGACAGAATATAAGGTGCCGAATGAACGAGTGTGGCCAAAAGCAAATGCGGATGATGTGGTTGAGCGAGCTAGTTCATCCAACGATGCCTCTATTGAAATCAATGATGAGCTGTTGTATAATATCATCTGGCACAATGACAAAATGATGAGGGGTGAGGTACATGCTGAAGCAGATTATGACGATATTACAGGTGTCGCCAATCAGGAAATCTCTGGAAGCCCATCGGGGCAAGTATGGCACTTTGCCGGTGATGATCCATACGCAATCAAGATTCGGACTACACTAAGTAGCGCAAATAGATACATTCACCAAAGTGGAGATGCATGTAACCTGATAGCTTCTAAAAACGATGCCACAACCTTTATGTTGCTCCCTCGTGACGACAACTATGAATATGGGATGTTCCAAGTAACTGGTGGAACTCAGAAACTCACAGGTTATGGAAGCAGGCTAACGACAGGAGATGCAGTACCTACTAAGTTCATCATATTTGCATTGTCCACACATAAGGTGACTTATCACTTGGTGATTGCAAATATCAATAGCTCAGAAGATATCCCAGCAAGAAACGAAAATGACGCTCTCACAACATTAACAATTGCTGGAACCACTCAACGCAACTTGACTGCCAATCCTATTGCAGACCATGCTGTAGGTCATGTCAGTTTGGGTGACCCATTGAAGGTACCCGAGGAGATGTATCGACCAAATCTTGACTTTTATTTCTATGTAGGAAATATTTACAATGTTAAGAGTGACGGAACTGATGACGAAGTCAATTCGGCTTTGACCGCTCTATACAAAGGAAAGCTTGTTGATGCTATGGGTAAAGAACCAGATCTTGTGGGTAAGCATGTGTATATTAATATTGTCTATACTTTCCAAGGAGGCTTGCCCACTAATGCTGGTGATGGTTTTGTCACAAGTGTCAGCCAAAATAAGTGGTATTCCTTCGAGACCAAGAAGAGTGATGGAACACCACAGCTGATGCAATTCACCAATGCGTGGGGTATGGAGGTGAAAGAAGGTCGAGGAACCCACTATACCAACGACTACCTATGGACGCCTATCGGAGACCCCTACGGCTTCAAGATGTATCACCGCTATACTTGCGTGAATAGTGGTAACTGGAATAACGGCGAACCAAACCGAGTAATGACAACAGCTGGTTTCTCTGACAATGAAGAGGTCTGGATGGATGATGCTTCAGGAACTGGTGCAAATAAGATTTCTTCGCAAGGTAATACTGATGAAGAAAAAGAGGCAGCAAAAGCGGCTGCTGTTACCAATTCTATCTATGAATTGCTTGCTGATAAAGCGACTGAATCTTCACCAGGAACTACTCCAGGTTACTTCAAGATTCATCCGGTGGCCAATAGTGATGGAACACAGTATTATTTCAAAATCGTCCGTGCCCATGAAAATCCTCTTGATGATTCAACACCTGAGCATGACTATGTAAGGCTTAGCAGCGACGATGATTACACGGAGTTTACCTTTGGCCTGAGTGAGGATTTGGTAAAGCCCTACTACGACCGTCACGGCTATGTGGGTGGTCTAAAAGATATTGAGTATAATACAGAAGATGCTGAGAAGAAGGCTATTGTTGATGCATTGAAGGCAGGGAAAACGCTCACCAGTGCTCAGTTGATGACTGCGCAGAGCGTTGTTTATAATCTTGATAATATCGTTAATTACACGCCAGGTTATTATCGTCTGCACTCACCAGAAGATATTGAGGGCGTCACTGTGCGCTATGCCAGCGGCTATACCCATAAGACGGAATTAATAGGTGACGGCGTTCATACCCATGAGGCTATCCCCATGCACTTCTATGAGCGCAAGGGCGTGAATACCACGTTTGAGATTCTTGGTATCAATACTTCTGCTGCAACACGCGGAGTCATTCCTATCTCAGAGCCTGCGTATGATCCAGCCAGCATATTCTATTTCTATCAGGTACCAGCAGCAATAGATCCGGGCTATCATGAGAATGCCAATATGGCAATTCTTAGTACGCAGGGACTCTATGTTAAGGGAAGTAAGGCTGCTGGCCCGACAGAAGCAGTTGGTGAACAAGCAGCCATTGTTATGACTGAAACGGAGAATCAGGCAACACCACTATACATTATGGATATCGGTGGTGGTATCTTGCTGATACATGACCAGCAGACTGCTGGTGGTCGAGTAAACCTAAAATATCTCAGCTTCGATCAGAATGATCCTAATCACATATATGACCTGAAGTTGACTCACAACACGCATACTGACTACGCCAAGTGGCTTATGGAACCTGCTAGTGCACAAGGACTGACCCTCGCTGCTCATAGTGGATTTAATGCCAGTACTTATGGTGCGACCTACTATCATACTACCTTCTGCGCACCCTTCGACGTGCTTATCAGCGGCGACAAGGGTAAGGCGTATACGTGTGTCGCAGCAGATTCTCCTTGGCCAATTGTTCCCCCTGCTACCAAAGGCGATTTACATCCGAAACCCATTGGTGAATACAACACGGGTACATACGCCAGCAACAACAATTTCGTTCCAGCAGGAACGCCTGTAATGATTGCCACTACCGACAATTCGGGAACCGTCAAACTGACTATTCCCACCACGTCGCCCTCTACACCCATATCGACCATTTTCTCCGGCAAGTATCTAGAACAGAAACTCGACGACACGAATATTGTTTATACCTTCGGTCTGCCCTTTACCAGCAGTTTGACTATGGACAATGAAACAGGTGATATTACGGGTACATTGCCCCAACAAGCTGAAACCGGAGTTGGCTTCTACATCAACGCTAACCCCAATAAGGAACTGGGACTTGCAAGGGCAGAGTGGATACGTAACAACCGCTATGTGATTCACAATAAGATTTACTACCGTTCAGAGAGCAGTGGTGCTTCTGCCCCCGAAATGCCTGAGTTCCAATTCGTGCCGGTTGTGTTTGACGACGGTGAGCAGCCGGAGGATGAGGAGTTGCAGCCGGACGGTAGCTGGATGAGTAGCGGCGACGGATGCATCTACGACCTGCTGGGTCGGAAGGTGGCTACGAAGGAGCAGGTGACGGACGGCTCGTGGCGTGAGCGGCTGTCGCCGGGAATCTATATCCTGAACGGAAGGAAGTTTAAGATGTAAGATGGATGATGTAAGATGTAAGAAGTAATATGTGAGAAAAATATATTGTTGAATTAAAAACCCTGAAGCTATGAACAAGGAGGACAAGTTCGTCATTACCATCAGCCGCCAGTTTGGAACGGGCGGTCACGAGATTGGTGCGGAGCTGGCTCGCCGGCTCGGAGTGAAGCTGCTGGACAAGCAGATACTGAACGAGGTGGCCTCGCGGATGGAAGCCGTTGAGGACGCTGTGGAGAAGATTGAGGCGCGCAACCCATTGTGGCGCGACGACTTCACCAACTTCTATCGGACGTATATGGCCAATGCGGAGTACAACGGAATGGAGCAGGAACAGACGAGTCGTAAGCTGTTCCGGGCGCAGGCTGACGCTATCCGCAGGATTGCCGACGAGGAGTCGTGCATCATCATTGGCCGTTGCGGTTTCGACATCTTTGCGGATCATCCCAATGCGCTGAAAATCTTTATCCACTCGACGATGGACGTGAGGAAGCGCCGCATTGCCGAGAAGTACGACATCAGCGAATCGGACGCTGCAGCAATGATTGTGGACAACGACTACAGCCGCGAACTGTACACGAAGACATTTACGGGCCGCGACTGGAAGGACGCCACGAACTACGACATCTCGCTGGACGTAAGGAAGTTCGGCGTGAATGGTGCTGTAGACTTCCTGATGCATTGCATTGAGTAATTCGGCGCTAAGGATTCTATGATTTAAGGAATTAAAAAAGGAGCACCCCACGGGGTGCCCCTTATCAGTATTCATCAGTTTAATCTGTAGAATCAGTGTCGTTACTCAGCTGCGGCCTCGGGCTCTGCAGCACGGAAGCTGTCGAGGTACTCGGGCTTGAAGTTGGCAATGTAGTTTGCCTTGCCGAGAATGTCCTCACCGACCATACGTACATAGACGTTGGCACTCTTCTCGAAGAGTTCGGGAGCCTTCGTAGCATCACGCAACAGGAGGATACACATCACAATCTCTGCGGTGATATCGTACAAACGACGGGCTAAGAAGTCCTGAGCTTCCTGATTGTTGAGGTCCTTGACGGCAGCAATGCTGGCCTCGTAGAGCTTGATATAGTCTTTGACGTTTGCTACAAGGGGCTTCAGCGAATCGAGCACCTCCATACCGTTCATCATTTCGACGATATTCTGCAACATCACGCCGTTGGTGATGTAGCGGATAGCGGCTACAACCTGCAACTGAGTGGTACCCTCGTAGATAGAGAAGATACGTGCGTCACGGAACAGGCGCTGGCTCTTGTACTCCATAATGAAGCCTGAACCACCGTGGATGCTGATGGCATCGTAGGCGTTCTGGTTGGCGTACTCTGAGTTCATACCCTTGGCCAGTGGGGTGAAGGCATCGGCCAGACGCTGATACTTCTTCAGCTCCTGCTTCTCCTCTGGAGTGAGCTTGCGGTCGCGCTCGATATCCTCCAAGCACTTGTAGATATCCACATAAGCGGCTGTCTCATACAGCAGTGAACGACCAGCATCGAGCTTAGCCTTCATGCGGCTGAGCATATCGTAAACAGCAGGGAAGTTGATGATCTTGTCACCGAACTGCTGACGCTCCTTAGCGTAAGCCAGTCCCTCGTTGTAAGCCTCCTGTTCAACACCTACTGACTGAGCGGCGATGCCCAGACGGGCACCGTTCATCAGAGCCATCACGTACTTGATAAGACCCAGACGTGTGCTACCGCAGAGTTCTGCCTTAGCGTTCTTATAGGTGAGCTCACAAGTAGGTGAGCCATGGATACCGAGCTTGTGCTCGATGTGACGTACGTCAACACCGCCCTGGCGCTTGTCGTAGATGAACATTGACAGACCACGTCCGTCCTTAGTGCCCTCCTCAGAACGAGCCAGCACGAGGTGGATGTCACTATCACCGTTGGTGATGAAACGTTTCACACCATTCAGGCGCCAGCAGTTCTCCTTCTCGTCGAAGGTGGCCTTCAGCATCACGCGCTGCAGGTCGGAACCGGCATCAGGCTCGGTCAGGTCCATACTCATACCCTCACCAGCGCAAACGCGTGGGATGTACTTCTGGCGCTGCTCCTCTGAACCGAACTCATAAAGCGTGTCGATACAGCTCTGCAGGCTCCAGATGTTCTGGAAACCGGCATCAGCAGCCGAAATCATCTCAGAGAGCATAGAGAACACTGCGTTAGGCAGGTTCAGACCGCCGTAACGACGGGGCATAGAGACACCCCACAGGCCAGCCTTACGGGTGGCGTCGAGGTTCTCGTAAGTCTTAGAGGCGTAGATCATTCGACCGTTCTCGAGGTGTGGACCTTCCAGGTCAACGCTCTCAGAGTTAGGCTCGATGATATTGGCAGCCACGTCGCCGGTGATGTCGAGAATCTGCTTGTAGTTCTCGATGGCATCGCCCAGGTCAACGGGAGCGTAGTCATA
>CADCDY010000011.1:0-16994 GCA_902800245.1 uncultured Prevotellaceae bacterium | reverse complement strand
TCAAGTAGAACCCGATCTCAGGATGATCGCTATAATAGTTTGCCATAATTACTTCGAATTTTGCTTATAGTATTTAATGAGTTTGGGAACTACCTCCTCTACGGTGCCTACAATCACGTAATCGGCGATGCGGTTGATAGGAGCATCGGGATCGCTGTTTACAGAGATGATGATACCAGAATCCTGCATACCGGCGATGTGCTGAATCTGTCCAGAGATACCGCAGGCGATATATACTTTTGGATGAACGGTAACACCCGTCTGACCAATCTGACGGTCGTGGTCTAACCAGCCTGCATCTACAGCGGCACGACTGCCACCAACCTCACCATGCAGCACCTTAGCCAACTGGAACAGCATGTCGAAATTCTCCTTCGAGCCCATACCGTAACCACCAGCCACCACGATGGGTGCACCCTTCAGGTTGTGCTTGGCAGCCTCTACGTGGTGATCGAGAACCTTAACTACGAAAGCCTCAGGACTTACATACTTGCTTACCTCAGGATAAACGACCTCCTTCTTGCACTCGCCCTCGTAGATAGCCTTCTGCATCACGCCGCTACGGACGGTAGCCATCTGAGGACGATGGTCGGGATTCACGATGGTAGCCACGATGTTACCACCGAAGGCAGGACGAATTTGATAGAGCAGGTTCTCGTAAACCTTCTCATTTTTCTTGTCCTCATACGGACCAATCTCCAACTCGGTGCAGTCGGCAGTCAGACCGCTGGTCAGCGACGAGCTGACGCGGGGACCCAGGTCACGACCGATGACGGTAGCACCCATCAGACAAATCTGAGGCTGCTCCTCCTTGAAGAGGTTGACCAGGATGTCGGTATGGGGAGCTGAGGTGTAGGGGAACAGGTCCTTAGCGTCGAAAACAAGTTCATTGGCGAGCTTGCGACCCTTGGTCAGCAGCTCCTGAGATACTTCCTGTACCTGAGTACCTTCAATTTCGCAATATACAAATACGTTATTCATAATTTTCCAAATTATGATTTCTGTCGCGACTCAGCCATTCAAGCGAGCTTGATGGCGTTCGCTGCTCCAGAAATTCATATCAACCAATGATTTTCTCGTCCAACAATTCTTTGATCATTCCCTCGATATCAGCATCAGAAGCCGTCAAAGTCTTCGACTCCTTAGCCTGGAACACGATGTTCTTGATGGTCTTCACCTTCGTGGGTGAACCACTCAGACCGCACTGGTTTACATCGCCATCCACGTCGGCCACGCTCCACTGGTTCAGTGTCAGCTCAGGACGCTCATCGTACAGATAGTCGTATGGTGTGCCCTCAACAGGACGCTCCATAGGACAGGTAGCGCGCTTGTACTTCATCACCAGCTTAGCATTCTGGGGGCGACAGGGAGCAGCGCTTCCGTTAACAGTAATAACAACGGGCAGAGGGGCCTCTACAGTCTCTACACCACCGTCGATGACACGCTTGATAGTAGCCTTGCCATCCTTCACTGAGAGAACCTCCTCAGCGTAAGTTACCTGGTTGAGACCCAACTTCTGAGCCACCTGAGGACCTACCTGAGCAGTATCACCGTCGATAGCCTGACGACCACCGATTACGATGTCAACGTCGCCAATATCAGCGCCACGATAAAGTCCCTGACGGATAATCTCACCTGCACGTGGAGGACCCATCGTGAGGATTCCTACTGTTGAGCCTGGGTTCTGCTCCTTCAAACGAAGGGCCTGCTCCAGGGCATTCAAATCTTCTGGATTGAAGATGGCGGGCAGAGCAGCACGATTCACCGTTCCTTCGGCAGTCATTGCATCCTTACCCACATTTCTGGTGTCTGGCACTTGCTTGGCCAGCACAACGATTTTTAAAGCCATAAATATGTATATATAAATAATGTGTATCCTAAAAGGGGTGCAAGGACAGTGCAAGCCGAATGCCCAAAAGACTATGGACATAGCGAGCGTGCTCGCTTGCTCCAAATTGCTGAGGCGAAGCCTGTTCTCGCAGCGCCTTTCTCAAAAAGGCGGTGCAAAGGTACAACTTTTTGCGCACACAGCCAAACAAAATGCACAAAAATAGCCCTTTTGTGCACAAAGCTTGATTTTTGTGCAAATATTATTTGGCTTTCTCCGTGTTTTTTTATACTTTTGTCCCCATGATTGACAGAGCGACCGTCGATAAGATTATGGATGCCGTCAACATCGTGGATGTGGTCGGCGAGTTCGTTAACCTGCGCAAGGCGGGGGTTAACTACAAGGGACTGTGTCCGTTTCACGACGACAAGACCCCGTCGTTTATGGTGTCTCCAGCCCGTCAGATCTGCAAGTGTTTCGCTTGCGGCGAGGGCGGCAATGCCGTGAACTTCCTCATGAAACACGAGCAGATCACCTACCCTGAGGCACTGCGCTGGTTGGCGAAAAAATACAATATCGAAATTCAGGAGCGTGAACTGAGCGACGACGAGAAACGCGAACAAAGCGAGCGAGAGTCGATGTTTGTGGTCAACGAATGGGCGTGTCAGTATTTTCACGAAATCCTAAAGAACGACGTCGACGGGCAGGCCATCGGCAAGCAGTATTTCCGCAGCAGAGGCATTCGCGACGACATCATCGAGAAGTTCCAGCTGGGCTTTGCACTCAACAAACGCGACGCTTTGGCCAACGAAGCCAAGCGCAAGGGCTATAAGCCTGAGTTTCTGGTGAAGACGGGACTGTGTATCGAAAACGAAAAAGGCATCTACGACCGTTTTGCCGGTCGTGCCATCTTCCCTTGGTTCAACGTCAGTGGCAAGGTGGTAGCCTTCGGTGGCCGTAAACTCGACGCTGCCACCAAGGGCGTCCAGCAGAAATACGTCAACTCACCCGACTCAGAAATCTATCATAAGGAACGCGAACTCTACGGCATCTATCAGGCCAAGAAGGCCATTGTCAAAGAGGATTGCGTGTATATGGTCGAAGGCTATACCGACGTCATTGCCATGCACCAGTGCGGACTGGAGAACGTCGTGGCCAATTCGGGAACGGCACTCTCCAACTATCAGATTAAACTGCTGCGACGCTTCACGCCCAATATCGTGTTGCTCTACGACGGTGACGAAGCCGGTATCCACGCTGCTATGCGAGGAACGGACATGCTGTTGGCAGAGGGTATGAACATCAAGGTGTTGCTGCTGCCCGACGGTGATGACCCCGACTCGTTTGCACGCAAACATACCGCCCAGCAGTTCAAAGAGTATATCGAGGCCCACCAGACGGACTTCATACAGTTTAAGACCGAACTGATGCTGAAGAACGTGAAGGACCCCATCAAACGCGCAGAGGCCATCAACAACATCGTCCGCTCCGTCAGCGTCATCCCAGACCCCATCGTACGAGCCACCTACATCACCGAGTGTGCCCGACGCCTGGAGGTTGACGAACGGACGCTGATAAGCCAGACAAACAAATATATTGCCGGCGACCGCGAGGAACAGATGAAGACTGCCGAACGCGAAGAACAGCGCCAGCAGGGCACAGAGTCGACGAAGGCGCCAGAGGACACGTCGTTCTATCGCCTGTCGTTTGAGAGTACTGTCGAACGCCTCATCATCCAGAACATCATCCGACACGGCGACGAGATTATCTTCAGCGACCTCGAAGCCGAGGACGGTTCCACCGTGAGCCTCAACGTCGCCCAGTATGTTGACTTCGACTTGAGCCAGGATCAGCTGTCGTTCTCGACACCGCTATACAACAAGATACTGCAGGAGGCGGTGGAGCATTCTGAGGATCCAGACTTCAAGGCCGACCGCTATTTCATGCAGCATCCCGATCCGGAAATCAGCCGACTGGCAGCAACGCTAGGCATTGACAGCCACCAGCTCAGTCGCAGCTTCGAACGCGAGGAGAGTGAGAACGACCTGCGCCAGCGCATTCAGCACCTCATCCTGGATTTCCGTATGGACATCGTCAACCAACACATGAAGGAGGTGCAGCGACAGTTGAAGGACGCAGGGACGGATATGAACCGCGTGCGGGAACTGATGGAAGAATACAAACAGACACAGGAACTGCGCAACGCACTGGCCCGACAACGAGGATCCGATGTAATCGTATAATGGAAGGGTGGTTGTATATATTGAGCATGACGCTGCTATGGTGCATCATCGCCATAGCCGTCATTCATGTCGTCATGGACAACCGACAGCCCGCCAAGACAATGGCGTGGGCATTGGTCATCTTCTTCCTCCCGCTGGTGGGCATCGTGCTCTACCTCTTCTTCGGCATCAACCACCGACGTGAACGCCTCATCTCACAACGCTCGCTCGACCAACTGTCGAAACGCTCGATGCTGGGATTCGTCGAACAGCAGGACCTGCACGTGCCCGAAAGCCACAAACAGCTCGTCGACCTGTTCATCAACCAGAATCTCTCGCTGCCCTTCAAAGTGTCTGGCGTCGATATCATGACCGACGGCTACGCCTTCTTCCCCGAACTGTTGGCCGACATTGGCAAGGCACAGCATCATATCCACATCGACATCTACATCTTCGAGGAAGACCCGCTGGGCAACCTCATTGCCGACGCACTCATCGACAAAGCCCATCAGGGTGTCGAGGTGCGAATCATCTACGACGACGTGGGTTGCTGGCGCGTCCGCAGGAGGTTCTTCGAACGGATGCGCGAAGAGGGTATCGACGTACAGCCCTACCTGCCCGTACATTTCCCCACATTCACCAGTAAGGTCAACTACCGCAACCACCGTAAAATCATCATCATCGACGGAACGGTGGGATATATCGGAGGCATGAACTTTGCCCAGCGCTATGTGTCAGACAAGTGGCGCGACACCATGCTGCGCCTGCAGGGACCCATCGTCTATTCCCTGCAACGGGCCTTCCTCATTGACTGGTACTTCGTCGACCGTACGCTCATCACCAACCGCATCTATTATCCGCCCTTCACCCTTCAGCACAAATCTCTCACCTCTCACCTCTCACCCCTTACCTCTAATAACTGCCTCGCACAGGTGGTCACCAGCAGTCCGGCGACGCTCTATCCGGAAATCATGCAGGGTTTCGTGCGTGCCATCACCTCCGCACGCCGCTACATCTATCTCGAGACACCTTACTTCCTGCCCAACGAGCCCGTGCTCTTTGCGCTGAAGACGGCAACAATGGCAGGAGTCGACGTGCGCATCATCTGTCCGCACCATTCCGACGCAAAGTTTACGGAATGGGCGTCACGCTCCTATCTGCGCGAACTCCACGAGGCCGGAGCACAGATTTTCCTCTACGAACCGGGCTTCATGCACTCCAAACTGATGGTCATCGACGACTCGCTGGTGACCTGCGGTTCGACGAATGCCGACTTCCGTTCGTTCGAGAACAACTTCGAGGCCAACGTGTTTATCTACAGTCAGGGCACAGCCCTGCGCCTGAAGAAAGTCTTCCTCGACGACCTGTCGCTCAGCACTCCCCTCGAGAAGGTCACCTCATGGATGCGCCCGAAATTCCTCCCCCGCCTCTGGGAGAGCCTCACGCGTATGATTTCCCCGCTGTTATAAAAAGCATAGGCAACGTGCCACTTAGCTGTCCCTATGACATCCTATTCTCGTCTAAATCCCATCTAAAATTCGCTTAAACTCGTCTAAATTGCATCTTAAATCTCGTTTGAACTTTCTTGACGGAAATGCCCATAAACAAAGGGAATCCCAGAAATTGGATGCTTAAATTCTCGCTTGACATCTCGTCTAATCTCGTCTAAACTCGTCTGAATTCTCGTCTAAGTCTCGTATATTTTCATATCTTCATTCATATTTCGTTTGCAAAGTTATAAATTTTATTTCACATCAGACTTCATACATCCGACATCTTTCAACCATATTCCGTTTGCAAAGGTACGATGAAGCGAGCAAAAAGCCAAATATATTTGAGATTTTTCGAGCGTAGTACCTTCGAGCGTAGCTCAAAGTTAATACTTTTTCTGCCAATATAGTACGCAAAAACAGAAAATGTTATCTTGGAAGATAGATTTTACGCAGATGTCAAAAGGAAAATCACTCGTATGACAGGTACCAGTCCCTCCTGTCATCATGTACGCGATACCCCACGCTAATGATCATATCGAGGTTGTAATATGCAATGTCGCGCTCTACCCTTCTTTTACCTTCTGTTTGAACTGTTGCAAAAAACGCAACGGTTGCGTCTGGATGTAGTTCTCCCTCCTCAAACACATTCTTGATGTGTCTGGAGATGGTCGATTTGTTACGTTGAAACAATTCCGCCATCTGATCAAGGTTTAACCACACCGTCTCGTCTTGCAGCCTCACCTCAATACGCGACTCCCCATCTGGAGTCTGATATAATAGTATTTGTCCTTTATCTTCTGCCATATTCACATTCCGTTTGCAAAGTTACGATTAAGCGAGCAAAGAACCAAAGGAAAATTCATTTTTCTTTGGTCTTTCGAGCGAAGGTAACTTCTCCAAGGGAGAAAGTTATAAATTTTATTTCACATCAGACCTCATACATCCGACATCTTTCAGCCATATTCCGTTTGCAAAGGTACGATTAAGCGAGCAAAAAGCCAAATAAATTTGAGCTTTTTCGAGCGTAGTACCTTCGAGCGTAGCTCAAAGTTAATACTTTTTCTGCCAATATAGTACGCAAAAATCGAAAATGTTACACCTTGTGTGTCACTTTAATCTATCATGATAACAGTTCCCGTTTCTTTCATGTCACCTCCGCACTTAGGACATTTCCTCGGAACCTTTTCCGTTTCGATTTCTCCAGACAGAACCAAGGTACGGCCTTTCCTTGTGCCAGTTATGGTATAGCCACAACCATTACATTGATACTCTTTTAATGTTCCCATAATTATAACCCTTTCCGCTTTAAATATCTCTGATAATATTCAATAATCTTCATTGACAGGTCATCCGCTTCAAAGAACAACATCTCTGTTCTGAATGCTTTTGCCAGACGCTTCACATCCTCTTCATCCTGCTCATAAATCCAGTTGTTCCGAATCCACAACCCCGGAGAAAAATGGAATTCAAAGGGATTACCATTCATTATTGCGTTCCTATCCTCTTCACTCAGCATCGCATCCAGCTGAGCAAAGGCTTCATTCTTTGTATGAGGTAATTTTGTTTCCATTTTCATATTCCGTTTACGAAGTTAATCAATTATTTTCATTTTAGATAATATGTCTTCACACTTACCCCAATAAATTATTCTGGAGATGAAATAACACCTATAATTTTCTTTGATATTTCAGAATGCACTCCTATTTGTTGAAGAAGGAAGGCCATAATCAGTAATTCCAAACAGACTGCTAAATCCATATATTGATCCTTTTTGTAGATTTTCTCTGTTTTTTTACAAACATGAGTTAAAACATTTCTAGTGTTAACCGCCTTTGAGCTGAAATCGTCTTCAATATTCAATTCAATATAAGAGTGAAGTCCATCTATAACCTTTTCTAATTTATCTTTGAGTGTGAATTTTTCATTCCTAAACATCAGACGATTGAGCATTTTACGCTCTTTCTTGTTTATGTACCTTGAAATTTTATCAAGTAAATCGGCACAACCATGTTCAACTTCAACCTTTTCTGTTTTCTCATTCTTAATTAGCCCGTCAACGACTGACATGTAGTTCTTAATCTTTGCAGATGGAATTATGTGTTCATTGTATTGTGTTTCGAAAAAAGATCCTATCGAAACCATCTCCTTTTCTACAAATCTGAACCACCTTTCAATACTATATGATAATTCTTTTACATCAAAATCAGATATATCAGTTCTAAGAGACTTATTGATTACGTCAAAATATTTAAATTGATATTTATCACTTTGTTTATATATGAATTTGCCTTTTGAAGTTCTAAATTCGATGAAGTCTGGACTGAACTGGTTGTTCCATAACAATGAGAATAGCCAAATAACAGATTCTGCAAGATCAAGTGCATCATAAAATTTCTGTTTTTTCTTTAGCCTGAGGTTTAAGAAGGTATGAGTTGACATTCCAAATCCATCAGCATTAGGAGTATGCGCTTCATAGCCGAATTTTAAATATAGTTCAAATAGTACTGATTCAAACAAAGTTAATGATGGCTTTGCTTGATATTTCATTTCGATACTTTCGTTTTCTTTAAATGGCCACCAGTCAGAATAACTATTTTGCGTATAATCCCATACCCATTTATCCATTAGCTGCGTTCTAATACAGCAATTAACTATTCCATTTGTCGAAAACCTTGGCTTGTCCGACATACAGAAATTATTAACATCCAATTTATATTGGCTTTGATGTTTTCCGAACCAAGAAACAGACATTAATTGTAGTCCCTTTAGCACAAAAAAATAACACGATTTTTTATTCCCAATATCAGTATATGCATACCCCGTAGCAGATGGAATGACACGTAGATCTACATGAGTTACATTATTCCAAAATAATTCCAAACGAATGGAATGCTTTTCTATATATAATGTCCCAGGTATCTTCCTGCCTATTTGAGCAATATTCCAATATCCTTGATAGGACTCTGCAAAATGAAAACCGTAATTATTCATAAAGGAGTGTTATTCGTCAGTATTTTGTTCGACTTCATTTTCTGCAAAATGAAGATCCCCCATAACATGTATTTCCTCAGGTTTCTTATCTATCTTTTTGACAACAAGCTTCTTTCTTTTTTTCTTCTTTTCTTTAGACTTGGCCAACTTCACGCTTCGACGCATCAACTCAATCGCAATTTCCTCATCGCTCATACTTAAATCGATGTCATATGCTCTGGCTACTACTTTATCGTTTTCTTTGTGTGCTTTAGAAAGCCGTCCTTTTAAAAGGTCGTATTGGCTGGCAAGACTTGAACCATCCACTTTTCTTGCTTCAAGAATTTCCGTTGCTGTTTTTTCTATGGCAGTCTTCTGTTCTTCATCCAATTCTTTCCATGGGAAATTGTTATAAACAATATTGGCTGAATATCGGAATCTTGATTCCAGCCTTCCACACACATATTTTACCCATGACATATGAATGCGTGACTGCAATATGCCGAACAACCAAAGAGAAGGTGATGGGATGATGTGGTTAGCATCTGAACAAATGATAGCAGGGTCAACAAATCCCATCGGAATGTATTTGCGGTTCTCTGAAGAATGTCTTGGTACAAGAATATATTTTTGGTTGGGCTGTCTAACTTCCATAAATCGATATGATTCGTCTGCAAGTTCCACAGTCGCAGCTTTTTTACTATTCTCTCGAAATTTCTCTGTAGCCATGATACGCTTCTTTACCAAAGGCATTTTTTCTAGATCATTGGCTGAAGGCTCTTCTGTAAACCACAAACAATATCGTTCCTCATTATGTAAGAACTCTCTTGCACCCATCAAGGCTCTTACATATCTATTGGCCCACGGCTCTTCAGATATCAACGCTTTGTATTCTTCAGCATTCATTATCAAATTACCACCCTCTACAGGCTTATTTCCATAAACCATTGGTGTCACTTTTCCCAAAGGCTCTGTGCGACTTTCAATAAAGAAATCCTCTGCCCCCATTAGATAGCCATTGATATTGTCTACCTCTGTCTTTGGGACATTCTCTTGGTAAATATGACATTTCTCACCCTTCTTCTGTTTCCCAAAGCCAATGATGACGCAATGAACATGCGCCATATTGTCGGCCTCGTTATTCCAACGGAATGTTTTCCATGCAAATGAGATGTGAAATTTGTAGTGTTGTATCAGAGGCTTCCATAAGAGGGCCACTTGTTCACCTTGCGTAATACTATTGGTAGATACCAATGCACATTTCACATTTTTCTTCTCACTCATATATTCAGCAGCCTTTGCGTACCATGCACATACAAAGTCCATCTTTCCCTGATTGCGCCATACCTTTTTATTGCTAATCTTACTTGGCATGGCTCTATTCAAAGAAGCTTTCTGTGCCTTTGTCATTTTGCTATATCCTTGGAAAGGAGGATTGCTGATGATATATGTAGGCGACGTAGCTCTTCGCTTTACAAGATTACTCCAATCCGTCAGTAAAGCGTCATCACACAATATGTTGTCATTCTTCTCCAATGGCAAAGGCTTGAGGTCCCAATGCAGCACTTTTTCTGTTTCTTGCAGCATTTGACATTCAGCAATCCACATGGAGGCACGAGCTACCGATGCTGCAAAATGATCTATCTCTATACCAAAGAACTGATTGATGTGAACCATGCATGGATCCGTTGTGTCTGTCCGTGTATAATAATTTAGTCCCAACTCCTGAACAATAGCCTTAAGTTCCAATTCGTGCAATGACTTATACACCTCTGTCAGGAAGTTTCCACTACCACATGCAGGGTCAAAGAAACGAAGACTAGCAAGTTTCTTGCGGAAAGTCTCTAACATTCCATATTGGGTGTCACGTTCCTTTTGTGTTTTTGCAGGCAATTGAAGTAAGCCATCCAATTCTGATCTTAGTTCGTCTAAAAAGAGTGGATCTATTACCCTATGAATATTGGTTGGTGTGGTATAATGCATTCCTCCAGAATCACGCACATCTTTTGCAACTGTACTTTCAAAAATACAGCCAAAGTTAGTCGGTGATATTTCATCCCATGTAAACTTTTCCTTTTCTTTAGAACCCTTAACCACTAGATTCCATGCATTAAGAAGATGGTCACGCACGTTCTCATCAATAATTGGAGTCTTGTGTGCTTCCGTATTTTTGAATAAGCCGCCATTAACATATGGAAATTGGCGTATGATCTTATCTATCATATTCGCCAACTTTTCCCTCTCCTTATCGTCTGTGTTTAACCATTGAAACAAAGCTGTAAATTTTTCATTTAATTCAACGGCAGAGTACTTGTTTAGAAAAGTACTGAATTGTGCATCGTCAAACAACCCAGCGTCTTCTGCATATAGACAAAAGACTACACGAACGCAAAAAACATTCAGAGATTGTAGATCTTCCTTATTTTCATTTTTATTAGCAACAACTAATGCTTTATACAAATCCCTTACATACTCACTTGCCGTACTCGATATACTTTTCTCGCGTTTATCGTCATTTTGAGCTGGAATATCACTATACGGTTCAACTAAGAAAAGAAGCTCTTCCAACGATTAGGAAGATCTTTCAATGGTATAATGCGTTTAGGAGCATTCTTATGATAACTATCCCATATACGAAACTCCTGAAAATTACAGGCAATCACATAGCGTCCAAAATCTGGTTTGTCCATCTTTTCAGAGTACCGTATTCCTTGATCTATTGGTGTGAGAGATGTTCCATCACTTTGTTTTTCCTCTAGGTCAAGATTGATTTCATGGCTTTTCTGTTCAATGACAACTTTTGAGGCTTTCAAATAAACATCAATATACTTAGTTGTACCATCAAACTTTACAGGACGTTGGACTTCTATCTCGTTCCTTGATTTAGAAACGCCAAAAACATCTTCCAACAAATCTTCCCAGAATGTTTTATCATCCTGACGTTCTTTTCCTTTACCTGCCCAATTATTTACAAAAGCCTTTGCAGCTTTTGTAATTTCTGAATGTTTACGCATATTGGGTAATTCCTTTTTCATTTTACATTTTAGTGAACTTAAAAGGTATATTAATGACTACATTCTTTTTCTTTCCTTATATCATCCAGCACTTTTCCGTTATACGAGAAATACTTGGCTCCTTGATAGGCACCAGAGGTGTTTCGATGTTCCTCTGGCATGAATGTGCCAACAAAAGGCGAGAGTTTATAGATACGTCCTTCGTACTCAATGCTGTCGTCAGATGCGACTTTCACGACAATTCCCGTTGGATCAAAGGTGACTTGTTCGCCAATCTTGATGCCACACATAGAGAACTTGAAACGGGGGCGTTTCACCTCTCGCTTCTGTGGTTCCTTGTGTTCGCTTTCCACGATGGGTTTGTTGTCTTCGTAAAGTGTCACCTCAGCATCGTCTATCGCACTGGCAATATCGCGGAAAATATCAAGGGCCATCTGTGGAGCCACATTGAAAAACTCGCGGTTTTGGCGGATGCGCAGATCGGTAAGACGATCAATGGTCTTATGCACCAATTTCTCCACCTCGTTGTATTTCGTGGTCTTCATCGTGGCGAATATCTCGAAGGGTAAGGGAACGGCAGTATTATCCAGTTCCTTGCTCCTCACATCCACAGGACGCGAACTCTTGCCAATCTTCACCCAATCCTCGCGAAAGCTGGGGTTGGTCAGTATGTAAACGTAGCCAGGTTCTTTGTTGTTCATATTGATTATGTATTTCTGTTACTCTATTAAGTCCGTGCTACTCGTCAATTTCTTGAAACGATATTCTGCGTTCTGATCATTGAGCACCTTTAGCTGCTCTTCGGCCATGCGATGCAGGACTTCATAGCGGACATCACGAGGCATGCCTTGCTTAATGAGCTCAGAATTGAGAGATTCCATGTTAGAAAGCACAACCAGCTCATTGATAGAGGCTGTATCACGCATGTTCAATTTCTTGGCCAACTCAGGATTAGCTTCTTCCCAGTCTTTTGCGGTGAAACCAAAGAGTGCCAGATTTAGCATATCAGCTTCGGAGGCATAGATGATTCCTTCTTTCTTCTTCTCAATGGGAAGCTTGGGAATGATAATATTCTTGATGGCATCGGTATGCAGCGTATAGTTGGCTTTGGCCAGAATGCGCTTAACATCCCAATGCTGCAACAGAGGATTGCTTTGCTCTTCTTTCAGTTGCTGATACTCCTTAACGACATATAGTTGAAATGTTGGACTCAACCACATGCCGAAATTAAAGGCAATATCCTTGTGAGCATAGGTTCCTCCGTAACGGCCAGCTTTGGAATAGATACCTATCGCATTGGTTTTTTGCCCCCACTCCTTAGGTGTTAGACTAAAAGAATGCAATCCTGCTTGGTTTCTAAACCCATCGAATTCGATGGGATTAAAATTTGGATTGTGCAATTGCTCCCACACGCCCAAATATTCTATGGTGCTACGTGAACGCAACCAGTTTTGGATAATGTAGTCTGTACGCTGCTTATCTTTATATCTAGCCATGTCGGTTAGACAGATATAATCATTCTCATTACCTTGCAGCAAGATGGATATCTCTGTTCCGTTGGCGTTGATCTTCTTTGTAATGGCCATATATTTGCGAATATTAGTCATATTAACCCAATAACGATTATTGTGCAAAAATACAAAAAGATTTCTAAAATGGCAAGCAATATGCAAAAAAAGTAACAATGAGCTGCATTTTATTTTGTTCTCGCCAAGTTCGGTAGCATCGAGGTCGTTAACGTGTCAAGGGACTGTCCCGTGACGCCAGTGTATGTAAACGTAGCCAGGTTCTTTGTTGTTCATATTGTTTTAATACAATTATGGTGCATAAGATAAAGCTTTTTTCTGAATCTACAAAAAGAAATGTGATATATTGAACGAAATCACCTTACGGGCTGAACGGTGCTCTGCTCCCTGCTGTGCAGTCGACAGCAGGGAAATGTCAAGCCGACAGCAGGGAGGGGAGTGACGGTTAGCTGGGAAGGTGTTGGAGTCAATACTTTCGGAGTAATAGAAAATACTCTTGGACTATTCAAAATTTCTTTCGGAGTATTGCATTTTAGTGCCGATAAACTCGGAGTTTAGCGGTTCCAAGCTTAAGGTTTACCTGACGTTTCTGATTTTGGTTAACTATCGCGTGACAACCCCTCACCCCTCACTCAAATCTTTGGAAATGCCTTTGCAGAAAGGGGCTGAGAGCCAGTGAGGGGTGGGTTTGACCCTTCACTTACCCCTCACTGACCCCTCACTCATCACTTCGAGGCAAACAAGGGACGCAAAGGAAGCTAACGGACTGGCAGCTTCTTGCTCACAGGGAAGCGGCTTCTTGCTCGTCGTTATTCCGCAGGGAGCAAACTCTGATTCCGTAACGAGCGAACTGTCAGTCCGTCGTGCACGGACTGCCAGTTTGTATTAATGATATTGCTGAACAAATCTAGAGCCCAAACCATAAGAGCAGATGAACCTATAGCAATTAGTGAGGGGTGAGGTAAGGGTGAGTGAGGGGCTAAGAGTACCCCTCACCCACTCTCAAGGCCTTTATATAAAGGTATTCCCAGAGATTTGAGTGAGGGGTGAGGGGTTCCTTACTACTCGATAGTAATATTGACGTTCTCTTTCGTGACGTTTTCGTAGTTGGTGAACTCCTGCTGCTCATCGTTTGTAGCCTCCCCTCCCTGCACCATCGTAAGCTAGTGAGCAGAATCTTCTTTAACACGAGCCTGAACTGTTGCAGCTGTCAGGCAAATCATTATCACTGATAGTCGAATAGTTCTCATTTTTATGTTGTTGTTTATCGATACATTATCTATTCAAATACACCT
Source organism: uncultured Prevotellaceae bacterium (assembly GCA_902800245.1). GTDB lineage: Bacteria > Bacteroidota > Bacteroidia > Bacteroidales > Bacteroidaceae > Prevotella. Next base: position 2,646 of record CADCDY010000011.1, on the reverse strand, counting down.
TACCTTTATATATTATAAGGCCTTTGGCGTTGCGGCTGACGCGTTGGCCGAGGGTGTTGTAACAGTTGTCGTCAACGTCGTACATGGTGGCAGGGGTAGCATGGCGTGGGCTGTCTGCGCCTACCATGTTGATAGCGGTGGTGCCTGTCAGTTTCTGTAATCCTGCGAGAGCATCAATCTTACCGGCACCCACCTGCCTAACATCGTGCGAAGGGATGTAGTCAGTATCGGTGACGTATTTATCCTTCATGCTTGTCTCCTTGATAAGATTGCGTACATCAGCATAGGTGAGGTTAGGATTTGCCTGCAGCCACAGAGCTATGATGCCCGTAACGTGTGGCGCCGCCATAGAGGTGCCTTCCTTAGAACCATAGTAGTTCCAGCGGTTAAACAGAGAGACACGTTCAACCAAATCATTTGACGAACTGATTTGAGGATAATAGTCTCCATTCTCATCAAAGTAATTCACATCATGGATACTATACGCAGAAATGATGCAGCCACCCGGTGCGATGACATCTGGGTGGTTGACACCGTTATCGTCCACACCCCATGAAGAGTTTGCGTCTGTCTTATCTATCATGGATGTGTCTGAATACCCCCAGTTCTTGCCATTGATACTCACGTAACTGTTCGTAGAGTAGTATGAGCCTACACCAATAATCTCTTCGCCACAAATCCATGAGTTGAAGGCGCCGTTATCGCAACCGTCAACATATCCTTGTAGATTGCAAGAGTGGAAACCTACAGTTTTTCCTGTTCTATTATCAAGAGCCCTTAATGTCTTGCCGGCTGTGCTCTTGACAAAATATGCCAACTTGAGGTTTGGCTCGTGGAACAGGCATGTAGTGAGCAGTGTATATTTTATATAGCTCTTATTATTGATGGTGCCTTTTCCACTTACTTTGTTCAGACTCGTTATTTCCGTTCCTGCTACTGTATAAAGTGGTTTCTCAGCAAGAGTATATAGCGTTCCTGTCGTCACATCGACCACCTTTACATCTACATCCAACTCGCTACCGTCCAGATTATAGAAGAAATTACTGATTCTTGTGTATCTGTTTACTTCTTTATTTTCATAAACAACCTTTCTCGATTCGCCGAGCACAGTCTTGAGATTGTATCCGTCAGTGCCGGCAGCAGGCAAAGTGGTATAGATAGCTGCCTGATAGTCCCCGGAATTACTGGAAGAGAATACGCATATCCTGCCTTTCTTGTCGTCTTCAGTCTTGTAGTATTCTTTCAGACCCTGCACTATTATAGATGTGTCGTCGTGGAAATCAACAATGAAACCTATACTAGTATTGACGACGCATGGTTTTCCTACAGATTTGGCATAGTCAAACACTTTCTTAATCATGGTGATGATATTAGAAGCATACATGGCATCGCAGAGACCACACAATATGATGTCAGCCTCTGGTGCCATGCCCTGATATTTCGTTCCTTCAACAAAACTTCCTGCAGCAGTTCCAGCAACATGTGTACCATGCGATCCTTCCATGTCGTCTGTTTCTAACTCAGCAATATCACTGGCTGTATATGTCTCATAGCCAGTATTGCTGATAAATCTGAAAGCCATCTTTACGCGAGTAGAACCGTCGGCATTACGGAAGGCTGCATGATTATAGTCGATACCAGTATCAACAACACCTACCACAACGCCCTTGCCGGTATAAGCCTGAGGCAGATTATGCGATAGAGCCTTCTCTAAGGTGTTGACCTCAGACACGTTGGTCTTGTCTCTGCCAATATTGTTCATCACCTGGCACTTTTGGTCGGCACTGATGCTCTCCACCTCATCCAGATTCCCAAGGGCCGTCAGACTCTCGGCAGGAACAGTGAGTATAAGCATACGGCCTATCACGTCCCTTATCTCCACGCCAAGCTTCTGCAGCAACGCCGTAGGACACTCCGCATCTTCCTTCAGCATAACAATTACGCTGAAACTCTTCACCGTGCCGTCGCTATTAAAGCTGACATTGATATCTTGTTTCACAGCAGCAGTATCTATCTCCTGCTGCTGACCACGCACAGCTCTTTTAGTTTTTGAAACACCATTTGCATCCGACAACAGGTTCGTCAGCCTTGCATCAATCTTCTGCGCTTGAATACCGGTAGCAAACACCAAAGCTACCACAAAAAATAAAAATCTCTTCATTATTATTGAATATTAAATTTCATCTTTAACCGTTAACCGCTCACCTATTCAAATACACCTTACCTTTATATATTATAAGGCCTTTGGCATTTTTGCTGACGCGTTGGCCGAGGACATTGTAGCAGTTGTCGTCAACGTCGTACATGGTAGCAGGGGTAGCATGGCGTGGGCTGCCCTCGCCTACCATATTGATGGCAGTAGTGCCTGTGAGCTTCTGCAGTCCTGCGAGGGCATCTATCTTACCGGCACCGGCCTGGCGCACGTCCCTTGAAGGGATGAGCTCGGGATTGGTGGTGTACTCGTCGTTGTAACAGGTCTCCTTAATGAGGGCGCGCACATCGGCGTATGTCATATCAGGCTTTGCTTGCAGCCACAGGGCTATGACACCCGTAGCATTAGGGGCCGCCATAGAGGTGCCGTCCATAGATCCATAATACTGAGGATGGTCAAACGGAGATGACAGGGTCACCTTATCTGTTATATCT
>CADCDY010000010.1 GCA_902800245.1 uncultured Prevotellaceae bacterium | reverse complement strand
GTGCTCTCGGGTGGTGAGAAGATGCGTTGCATGATTGCCCGTATGCAGCTGAAGAATGCCAACTGTCTGATTCTCGACACGCCCACCAACCATTTGGATTTGGAGTCGATTCAGGCGTTCAACAATAATCTTATCTCGTTCAAGGGTAACATCCTGTTTGCCTCGCACGACCATGAATTCATCAATACCGTGGCCGACCGCATTATCGAATTGACACCGAAAGGCACTATCGATAAGCTCACCACGTACGACGATTACATCTACGACGAAAGCATCAAGGAGAAGAAAGCTGAGATGTATGCGTAAAGAATGGCACGGAATTTGCTGGAAGCGAAGAAAAAACAAAAAAGCTATGAACGAAGAAGAAATGAAGAACATGGAAGAGGAAGAAACCCTCGACCAACAAGAAAATGAGGTCAGCGATTCTGCCGCTGACGAAGATACAGTGGGCAGCGATTCTGTCGCTGACAATGAATCCGCTGACACCGAAGCTCCCGCTAAGGAAGAAGAAAAAGACCCTTTTGAGCAGGCTCAGGCCGAGATAGAGCAGCTGAAGACACAGATACTCTACAAGACCGCTGAGTTTGACAACTACCGCAAGCGCACGCTGAAGGAGAAGGCAGAGCTTATCCTGAATGGCGGTGAGAAAGCTGTCAGTGCCATTCTGCCAGTTATTGACGACATGGAGCGTGCACTGGCTAATGGCGAGAAGACCGACGACCCCGCCGTGTTGCGCGAGGGCATGGAACTCATCTATAACAAGATGATGAAAGCCCTTGAGAGCTTAGGAGTCAAGAAGATAGACACCGACAATGCCGATTTCGATACCGACATGCACGAGGCTGTAGCTATGGTTCCAGGCATGGGAGATGACAAGAAAGGCAAGGTGATTGACTGTCTCCAGACTGGTTATCAACTGAATGACAAAGTCATCCGTCATGCCAAAGTGGCAGTAGGACAGTAAGTAATTGACAATTGAAAATTGATAATTGACAATTAAATGGCACAGAAACGAGATTACTATGAGGTGCTTGGCGTTGACAAAAACGCCACAGAAGATCAGATAAAGAAGGCATATCGCACCATTGCCATCAAATACCACCCCGACCGCAATCCCGGCAACAAAGAAGCTGAGGAGAAGTTCAAGGAGGCTGCCGAGGCTTACGACGTGTTGCACGACCCGCAGAAGCGTCAGCAGTACGACACATTCGGATTCAACGCTCCCGGCAGTGGCGGCTTCGACCCCTTCGGAGGCGCATCAATGAACATGGACGACATCTTCTCGATGTTCGGCGATATCTTTGGTGGACACGCAGGTTTCAGCGGCTTTGGCGGAAGTGCCAAGCGCGGCCCGCAGGTTCATCGTGGCAGCGACCTCCGTCTGAAGGTTCGCCTGTCGCTGCAGGAGATTGCTCATGGTGTCACCAAGAAATTCAAGGTTCGCAAGGACGTAGCTTGCTCTCATTGTCATGGTTCCGGCTCTGCGGACGGCTCTGCCGTTGAAAAGTGTCCGACGTGTCACGGTACTGGTGTCATCACTCATACCACACAAAGCATTTTCGGCATGATGCAGACGCAGGGTGTCTGTCCTACTTGCGACGGCGCCGGTACTGTTATCAAGAACAAGTGTCAGCATTGTCACGGCACGGGTATCGAAAAGGGCGAGGAAGTTGTCGAAATCAAGATTCCTGCCGGTGTGGCCGAAGGCATGATTGTCAACGTTCCTGGCAAAGGTAATGCCGGTATCCGTAATGGTGTCAACGGTGATATTCAGGTGTTGGTGGAAGAAGAACCCAACGACACATTCATTCGCGACGACAATAATCTGATATACAACCTGCTGCTCGATTTTCCGACGGCAGCACTTGGTGGCGATGTGGAGATTCCAACTATCGAAGGAACCCGTCTGAAGGTGAAGATGGAACCAGGTACGCAGCCCGGCAAGACGCTGCGTCTGCGTGGCAAAGGCCTGCCTGCCGTTCAGGGTTACGGACGTGGTAATGGCGATCTTGTGGTTAATGTCAGCGTCTATGTGCCGAAGACCCTCACCAGCGACGAAAAGCGCGCCATCGAACAGTTCCGTCAGAGTGACAATTTCAAGGGTGATGCCGCCACCAAGCGCAGCATCTTCCAGAAGTTCAGGAATTACTTCAGTTAACTATGTCGCTGTGCCACAGCGACAAACAGAACGCTTATGACCTACAAAGAGACCTGCGAATACCTGTATAGCCAGATGCCTATGTTCGAGCGACAGGGCTCCTCGGGATATAAAGAAGGGCTTCACAACACGCTTGTATTGGATGAGCACTTCAATCATCCTCACAAGTCGTTTGCCGTTATCCACGTCGGAGGCACAAATGGCAAAGGCAGCGTGTCTCATACCATCGCCTCTGTACTGCAGGAGTGCGGCTACCGCGTAGGTCTTTACACCTCACCCCATCTAGTTGATTTCCGTGAGCGTATCCGCGTCAACGGACAACCCGTCACTGAGAAGTATGTCGTTGATTTTGTTGAGCGCGAGCGCTCGTTCTTCGAACCGCTCCATCCCTCTTTCTTCGAGGTGACAACAGCAATGGCTTTTAACTATTTCCGCGACAAGGAAGTTGACATTGCGGTGGTAGAAGTGGGCTTGGGCGGACGTCTGGACTGCACCAACATCGTCAATCCCGTTGCCTCCGTGATTACCAACATCAGTTTTGACCACACACAGTTCTTGGGTGACACACTGAGCAAGATTGCTGAGGAAAAAGCCGGTATTATTAAAAGAGGTGTAGCTGTTGTCATCGGTGAGAATCATCCCGAGACACGACCTGTCTTCGAAGCCAAGGCCAAGGAGATGCAGGCACCTATCATTTTTGCTGAGGATAATCCCGAGGTGCTTAGTGCCGAGCCTACCGAAGAAGGTGGCATGCATTATGTGACTTATCATGCTGGCGAATTCGACGGCGACCTTGGAGGCATTTACCAGCAGAAAAACATGAACACCGTGATACATACGCTGAAGGTCCTCGAAGATCTTGGTTTCCTTGCTACATTCCCCAAGGATTGCTACGAACTTCTCAATGGTGTCAAGAAGGTTTGCAGCAATACAGGACTCATGGGACGCTGGCAGACCATCCAACGCAATCCGCTGGTCGTTTGCGATACAGGTCACAATGTCGGTGGTTGGCAATATCTGAGTCGTCAACTGGCCATGGTGAAATGCAAAAAAATGCACATCGTCTTCGGCATGGTGAACGACAAAGACATCGATTCTGTGCTCAAACTGCTTCCAAAGGACGCAATTTACTATTTTACGAAGGCAAACACGCCAAGAGCGCTCAACGAACAGTCTGTGCGCATTTTAGCCATCAACCACAAACTGGCAGGAAATTGCTATCCTACTGTAAATGAAGCATATAAGTCGGCTATCGAATGCGCAGAACCCGACGATTTCATCTTCGTTGGAGGCTCCAGTTACGTCGTTGGCGATTTCCTCAAAAACTGCATTTAGATGTTTTTAACACTCTCGTAAACGTTTTTTACGTCGATTCATTTGCCATTCTCGTTTTTTTTCGGTTACTTTGCAAGGTAAATTAAGTAACTTAAAACATTAACGATATGGCAAACACAAACGAAACAGCGAATTTGTGTGGTCTGAACCGCAAGGATTTCCAGACCACGGTGAATGGAAAAAAGACGGATCTTTACATTCTGAAGAACCGTAAGGGTTATGAAGTTGCTATCTCTAATTATGGTGGCGCAATATGTGCTATCATGGTTCCCGATAAAGATGGCAAAGTAGCAAACGTTATTGAGGGTCACAACAGCATCCAGCAGCTTACCAGCGGCAACGAGCCTTATCTCTCGACGCTGATTGGCCGTTGGGGCAACCGCATTTGCAAGGGTCAGTTCACGCTAAACGGCAAGGACTATCAGCTGGCTCTGAACGACGGTCCTAACCACCTGCATGGCGGTGGCGTAGGTTTCAACGCCAAAGTATGGGATGCTCGTCAGATGGGTCCGCGCTCGCTGGCTCTGCATCGTATTTCATCTTATGGTGAGGAAGGTTTCACTGGCGAATTGGACGTAACGGTAGAGTTTACCTTCACCGACCAGAACGAGCTCGTTATTGAGTATCTGGCTACCACCAACAAGAAGACGATTGTCAACCTGACACACCACGCCTTCTTTGCATTGGGCGGTACTGCAGACCCCACTCCCGGCATCGAGGATCAGATTTGCGAAATCAATGCTGATTTCTATCTGCCTACCGACGCAACGGCTATTCCTACCGGTGAAATTCTGAAGGTTGAGGGAACTCCCTTCGATTTCCGCAAGGCAAAGACTTTCGGTCAGGATATCGAAGCTGACAACGAGCAGATTAAGTTCGGTCACGGTTTCGACCACAATTACGTGCTGAACAAGCAGGAAGAGGGTGAACTGAGCTTTGCCGCCAAGTTGACAGAGCCCAAGAGCGGACGCACCATGGAGGTTTATACCACCGAACCAGGTTTGCAGCTCTACACCGGTAACTTCCTGAATGGCTACAAAGGCGCCAATGGTTGCACCTTCCCACGTCGTTCGGCCGTCTGCTTCGAGGCACAGCACTTCCCCGACAGCCCCAACCGTCCATACTTCCCCAGCGTTGTGCTGAATCCCGGCCAGCGCTACAAGCAGAAGACGGTCTATCGTTTCGGCGTAGCAGAGTAAACTAAACTACTAATACATTATTTATTTATGAGTAATCAACAGAAAAATGGAAGCATCATCGCCATCGTGACGATGATGTTCCTTTATGCGATGATTTCGTTCGTAACGAATCTCGGCGCACCAATTGGTGTTATCTGGAAGAACCAGCCGGAAATTGGCGGTTCCAATGTACTTGGCATCATGGGTAACTTCATGAATTTCTTTGCCTACCTCTTCATGGGAATCCCCGCAGGTAAGATGCTGACCAAGGTGGGCTACAAGAAAACGGCACTCATCGGTATTGCTGTAGGATTCGTTGGAGTGCTCATCCAGTTCCTCTCAGGATTCTCTGGTGGAATTCCCGGATTCTGTGTATATCTCTTTGGCGCGTTCGTCAGCGGTTTTGCCGTCTGTATCCTGAACACCGTTGTCAACCCCATGCTCAACCTCTTGGGCGGTGGTGGCAATCGCGGTAACCAGCTGAACATGATCGGTGGTACACTGAACTCGCTAGCCGGCACTATGACCCCAATGCTTGTAGGTGCACTCATCGGTACTGTGACGGCTTCAACACAGATGGCCGACGTCAATCTGGTGATGTACATTGCTATGACCGTCTTCGCTGCAGCTTTCTGCATCCTCTGCTTCATCCCCATTCAGGATCCAGAGTTGGGAAAAGTTACTGCCGAGACCAAGTTCGAACATTCGCCATGGTCGTTCCGCCATTGTCTGCTCGGTGTCATCGCCATATTTGTCTATGTAGGTGTTGAGGTGGGTATCCCCGGAGGATTGAACTTCTATCTGTCCGACACCTCTGCCAATGGTGCTTGGGTGAGTCCTGAGTCAGTACTTAATGCTGCCACCATTGGAGGTGCCGTCGCAGCCATGTACTGGCTACTGATGCTTGTCGGGCGTATGGTTGCCAGCGCCATCGGCGGTAAAGTGTCGTCACGTCAGATGATGCTCTTCTGCACTTTCGTAGGCATGGTGCTCATCATTGCAGCCATCCTCACCCCCAAGAGCGTAACGGCCACAATGCCGCTGGTGAAGATTCTCGAGGGTTCTGTCGAGATGACCACTGTACCGCTGAGCGCCATTCTGCTTGTGCTCTGTGGACTCTGCACCTCTGTGATGTGGGCTTCTATCTTCAACCTCGCTACTGAAGGTCTTGGTAAATATACCGCTCAGGCTTCTGGTATCTTCATGATGATGGTTGTCGGCGGTGGTGTACTGCCCGTCGTGCAGAATTTCTTTGCCGACTTCATGGGTTACATGCCAAGCTATTTCGTCTATTTGCTGGCAATGGCCTACATGTTCTATTACGCCCTCATCGGCTGTAAGAACGTCAACAAGGATATCCCTGTGGAGTAAAGTTGAAAGTTAAAAGATTAAAGTTGAAAGTTATATGATGGAAATCGATTTTGTTAGAAGCCGCTTCATCAAGCATTTTGATGGCAAGACCGGCAATGTATATGCCTCACCGGGCCGTATTAACCTCATTGGCGAACACACCGATTACAACGGTGGATTCGTTTTTCCCGGTGCTGTCGATAAAGGTATTATGGCAGAAATGCGTGCAAATGGTACAGAGGATACTGTTATGGCTTATGCCATCGACCTGAAAGACCGCGTGGACTTCCACCTCAACGATCCTGCTGGCCCTCGTGCCTCATGGGCTCGTTATATCTATGGCATCGCACTGGAAATGCGCAAGTTGGGCGTTCCCGTCAAGGGCTTTAACATTGCCTTCGCAGGTGATGTTCCCCTCGGTGCCGGCATGTCGTCATCAGCTGCTATGGAGAGCTGCTTCGCCTGTGGTCTTAATGACATTTTCGGCGAGAATAAGGTGTCGCAGTGGGATATGGCGCTCGCCGGACAGGCTACCGAGCACAACTACTGCGGTGTCAATTGCGGTATCATGGACCAGTTCGCCTCCGTATTTGGCAAGGCAGGTTGTCTGATGCGACTCGACTGCCGTTCGCGCGAGTTCGAGTACTTCCCCTTCAAGCCCGACGGCTATCGTCTGGTTCTGCTCGACAGCGTTGTGAAGCACCAGTTGGCTGGTTCGCCTTATAACGACCGCCGTAATTCGTGCGAAAATGTCGTGAAGCACATTCAGGCCAAGCATCCCGAGGGCAAGTTCGAAACCCTGCGCGACTGCACATGGGAACAACTTGACGAAGTACGCGCTGAAGTTGGCGAAGAGGATTACAAGCGCGCCAAGTTCGTGCTGGGTGAGAAGGACCGTGTACTTGCTGTCTGCGACGCCCTCAACGAAGGCGATTACGAGAAAGTTGGCGAACTGATGTACCAGACCCACGAAGGGCTGTCGAAGGACTACGAGGTCTCTTGCGAAGAGCTCGACTTCCTCAACGACATTGCCAAGGAGTGCGGCGTCACCGGCTCACGCATTATGGGTGGCGGCTTCGGTGGTTGCACCATCAACCTTGTGCGCAACGACCTCTACCGTCAGTTCATCGCTACGGCCAAGGAGAAGTTCAACGCTAAATATGGTCATGAGCCCAAGGTTTACGACGTCGTCATCGGCGATGGTTCCCGTAAGCTCTGTTAAGCTCCTTTCAATATAAAGTTTACCGGCACTAAACTCGAGGTTTAGTGCCGGTAAATTGTTAGTTTACTGCCGGTAAACTAATACGGTTATTATTTCTTATCCAATTTCTCGTAAATCGAGTTGTTTGACTTGTATTCAGGTACGATTTCCTTCATCTTAGCGACCGTAGCCATATCGTCGTAATGCTTGGAAATCTCAATGAGATCGTCGATATCCTTGCAAACCTTGTCGTAGTCATACTCTCGAACCTCTGCGATACGAATCTTCTCATGGAACGTTGGTTTGGTGCCCTCGAGTTCGTTAAGGACTTCCTCGTAGAGTTTCTCGCCCGGACGCAAACCCGTAAACTTAATCTCGACATTCTTGGCACCGGAGAGCTTGATCATGCGCTTGGCAAGGTCTGCAATCTTCACCGGTTTACCCATGTCGAAAACGAAGATTTCACCACCATTGCCCTTCGTACCGGCCTCAAGCACCAGCTTACAAGCCTCAGGAATGAGCATGAAGAAGCGAACGATACGCTCGTCAGTAACAGTTACAGGACCACCATTCTTAATCTGTTCGCGGAACAAGGGAATGACACTTCCGTTGGAGCCCAGCACATTACCGAAGCGTGTAGTAACAAACTGTGTGCGAGCCGTCGGACTACCCATTTGTCCTGCTGTGATGAAACTCAGTTTGTTGCCCAAGAATGGCAGATGATTGGCGACCTTCTTCTCTTTGATAGCTTGGTCAAGTGCCTGAACGTAAATCTCGCAGATACGCTTCGAACAGCCCATGACGTTCGTGGGGTTCACGGCCTTATCCGTTGACACCATCACGAATTTCTTGACGCCATATTTCACGCTGTAGTCAGCAATTACCTTCGTTCCGTAGATGTTGTTCAGCACAGCCTCCGAGGGATTATCCTCCATCATCGGAACATGTTTATAGGCAGCAGCATGGAACACGTAGTCAGGACGGAACGTGCGGAATATTTCCTCCATTCTGCGCTGACGGCTGATACTTGTCACTATCACCTCTGCATCCACATTCGGGAAGTCCTTCGCCATCATCAGTCGAATGTCATGCTGAGGGGTTTCGGCCTGGTCGATAAGCATCATCTTTGCCGGCTTAAACTGTGCAATCTGTCTTACCATCTCGCTACCGATAGAGCCAGCACTTCCAGTAATCAACACCTTCTGTCCCTCTATCAGTTCAGCCACCGATTTCAAGTCTACACGAATCTCCTGACGAGGCAACAGCTCTTCTACAGACACTTCGCGCATCTGCATGCTACCATAGTCCTCGTCCGACATCTCTTCGCCTTCGCCCATCTCCTTGGCACCCTGAGCCATATAAATTTTTGCACCAGCACCAATAATCTTATCCTGAATTTCCTGATTATCCCGGAATTCCTTCACACGATAGGGTGATACCAAAACACCTTCGATATCATTCTCCTTGATAATTTCGGCCAAATCCTCATAAACGGAATAAACACGCTCACCCATAATCTGCTGGTGTTTCGTATTCTTGTAATGAGTAATGAAACCTTTCACCAAGAACCTACGTGGACGCTGGCTCTGGATATTCTTCGCCAATCCAACCCCCCCCTGCATGGCACCATAAATAAGTACGCGAACAGCACGGGTATTCGAGAAAGCTACATCATACAGGGTCTTTACAAACACGCGCAGAGCCCACATCAGCAATGTAGCAATAATAAAACAGAGGAAAATACTAGTCGTGTTGAAATGTACGAACCAGTCACCTGGAAGCATATCCATTCCATAGTCAGCAATCAAGACAAGTCCAAGACTAACCAGGTTGCCATACACCACGCGCATCAAGTCAACAAAACTCGAATAGCGCATAAAGCCGGAATAAGTATGGAACAGGCGGAAACCAGGTATGCTCAGCAGTGCAAAGATGATTACGGTGTTAAGTACCTGAAATGTGTTTTCGTATAATGTCTGCATGTCGTGGAATATCCAGAAAGTCACGGCTCCACTGAACATTACAATTGCACAATCAATAAGGAAAATACACCAGTATGGTAACGAATTCTTCGTGAAATACCAGTTTAATATCTTGTCAAACGGATTTCTCATATATATCTATGCTTCAAAACCGGTGCAAAGTTAAGAAATATTGTTTAAAAATCCAAATAAATTGCAAATTATTTCTTCTACATAACGTAAAGACGCCTTTGTGATAACACAAAGACGCCCTAATTTTATTGTTTGCGACCTTCAAACAGAAGGTTATCAATCCATAATCAGAAAGTATATGACAATGTGCAGAGCAACTGATGGCGGTTATCTTTGACACTGACAGCATTACAATCGTTTGACTTGGGATCAGGGTAATACTGGTTCGTGTTCTGCAAATGGTTCATGTAAGGATAGAAATCACCACTACGCATTTGGTACTGATATGCCAAGTCGATGCGGAACTGGTCGAAAGTAAAGCCGGCACCGGCAGTAATGCGGTTGGTACTCTTCCAGTTGGTATAATCGGTGGTAGAAGCCATCATCACGCCTGGCGAATCGAGTGTCATATCGCGAACACCATTCTCTTTATACATAGGCGATACGTAGTTATAACCCACACGGACCGAAATATTTTTATCAATCACATATTCTGCACCTGCCTTGATGGTCGACACACCTTTCAGTGTACGCTGTGCATGATCCTTCATGACAGGATCACTGTCGCTATTATCGTAATAGTCACCATACCAATTATAACCTGACGAAGTGATAGAACGCATGTCGTTGGTGCTATAGTCAGCATATTCATAGCTGATACCCAGCGCGAGACAATTATCGATAATGTGCCCGGCAGAAATACCAAACACCCAAGGAGTATTGAAACGAAAATCTGCCTTGTCAGAAAATTCCACTAACTTACCATACTGGTCGTTAAGAGACGTTATGTTTTCTGTGGTCAGTTTGTAGAATGTTGGCGACGAAACACTTACACCCAGACGGAATGGTGACTCCTCGATAGGACGGCCAATGAGACCTGCCTTGATATTGAAACCAGTACCGGTAATCTTGTGACTGTCCTTCATCTTTACATAATTGATCTCAGGATCCGATGACACCAGTGACTCTTCATATTCCGTATAACTATTGTAATGGACACCCTTCACACCAACCGTCAGACCCCAATAGAGGCGGTTGTTGATGTTACCGCTGAGATTGAAATCGTACTCACCGACATAGCCTGTCTGGGCGCGGTTGAACGTGTAGTCTTTAGCGTCGATGTAAGTATAGTTGGGATTACCTGTCTCCGGATCAATACCATCTTCCATCATTCGCAGGCAGAGCTCGTCGACAACACTGACACTATAAGGGCCGAGAAGTTGGTCGTTCATGCCCTTGATGTATGTCTGACGATTCTGCGATGAGCCATTAAGGGCATTGGCCGCAGCCGAAAGCACATGGTTGAAATTGCGGCTCTTATGGAAATTGAAGCCGAAATTAATGTAATCAGAAACACCTGTGCGTGTTGCGATAACAAAACCTATCTGGTCGAACGACGCATTGGTCTTTGAACCGTCAGCAAACGACTTTCCATCGGACTGCGAAACGAGACCGAACGAGCCGGAAAACTGATTATGGCGGAAAAGGCCGATGCCGGCGGGATTGGTGCCAATAGTCGATATATCAGCACCCAGAGCTTCCATAGCTCCACCCATACCCACGTAACGGGCTGTTCCGTTTAGGTCCTCAGTAGCCAGTTGTGCACCGATGTAGGTGTCGAGATTGACTGCGTTCTGAGCACGTAACTGCATAGCTGCTACAGACAGAGCAGCGAAAACAAATATCTTCTTCATTGTCGTATTCCTTAACTATTATCTATCAACTATTAACTGTTAACGGCGTCCGCCAAATGATCGTCCACCAGAAGAGTAACCACCACCGCCGCGGCTACCACCACCGCCACCGATGCTGCCGCCACCGCCGAAGCTTCCAGAGCTGGTGCGAGAACTTCCAAACGAACCTGATGAACTGCGGTTACTACCAAACGAACGGTTTTCGTTATACGTCGTACGGTTACGCGAGGTTGTACGTCCGAAATCACGACCGCTATCATATGTCTTCACACGGCCACGGTGAGGAGTAGTACGCACCGTTCCACCATACCAACGTGGACCATAATATCCGTAATATCCATAATTCCACGGACGATAGTAACCGTAATACCAGGGGGAATACCATCCATACCAACTGCTATAGTAGCCATAGTAATACGGGTAATTCCAATACCAAGGGTCATAGTCGTACCAACTATACCAGCGGCTGGCATACCAAGGCGACATCCATTGTCCATCGCGATAACCTTCCCAGTAGGCCTGACTGGGTGTATAGTCGTCGAAACGGCTCAACTGACGTGTCAGTTTATAGTCATCAGCCGATGCTGCATTGTCGGTAGAATCTGGATACACACCACGAACGGCAGAGAAATCAATGATATCGTTGCCTGCCGAATCGGTGGGAATGGTACCTGTCAACACACGACGATTATAATCATCAACTGAGCGTGAGCTACCGGAATAGTAGGTGCCGCGAGGCAGTCCGTATTCGTAAACATCCTTGGCTTTCTGCTCCTTGGACGGAACGAAATACATATCATCCTGAGCCACCATATTGATGGGCAACACTCCCAGAAGGAGCAGTGACATGATCAGCTTTTTCATCTTCATATCTCCTATGTTTAATTGTTCACGATGCAAAATTACTATTAATTTCTATGCAAAAGTAAGGAAAAACCCTAAGAACCGATAGGTTTTTCCCTATTTTTTGTAATTTTGCAGTCAAATTTTAACATAACTATGAAATATTTCGAGGTAGAATTTACCATTACGCCCTGTTCGCAGGTTGCACAAGACCTATTGTCGGCATTGGCAGGAGAGGCAGGATTCGAGACGTTTGAGGAAACAACAAATGGGTTGAAAGGCTATGTCCAGCAGACGCTGTTCGATGAATCTGTACTATCGTCCGCACTCGAGGATTTTCCCCTCGAGGATACACATATTATATATAAGGTACAGGAAGCAGAAGACCGCGATTGGAACGAGCAATGGGAACAAGAGGGCTTTGAACCGATAGATGTCAGATGTGAGATGGCTGATGGCAGAAGTAAGACGTTGATTATTCATGATGGCCGCCATCTCCCCTCAGACATTAGCCTTCAGCCTACAGATATCGAAGTCGAAATTGATGCCCATCTAGCCTTTGGCACTGGTACTCACGAGACAACACGTATGATCTGTGCTACGCTACTCGGCATGAATCTAAATGGCATAAAAGTACTTGACTGCGGATGTGGAACGGGAATTTTGGGCATTTGCGCCTTGAAACTGGGTGCTCGGCATTGTGTAGGCTATGACATTGATGAATGGAGTGTAGACAACAGCCGCCATAATGCCATTATCAATCGTGTCGATGAGCGTTTAGAAGCACTTCATGGCGACGCTACTGTGCTCAGTAGCTTTCCCGCTGAATTTGACCTCGTAATGGCAAACATCAATCGTAATATCCTTTTACAGGATATGGAGCGTTTTGTTAGCATCATGCGACCAAAAGCAACATTGGTCCTCAGCGGATTCTATCAGTCAGACTGTCAATTATTGGAAAAGAAAGCAAGTAGTTTAGGACTGATGCTGAAGCAGACGAAAAACGACGGAGATTGGGCGTGTCTTATATTTCAGCACCAATAAGTCACAGGACTCCGTTCATATATCGGGATAAGGCTTCTGCACAACGTTCGCCATCAACTCCTGCTGACACGATACCGCCAGCATAGCCTGCCCCTTCACCACAAGGAAACAGCCCCTGTAAACGAATGTGCATCAGGCTCTCTGTATCACGAATAATTCGAACAGGAGCACTGGTGCGTGTTTCGACACCAATCATCACAGCTTCGTTGGTCAGGAATCCGTGACTCATACGGCCAAACAGCTTGAAACCTTCCTGTAAACGATGACTGATATCCTGAGGCATCCAGAAATGCAGGGGTGACGAAATGAGTCCTGGCGCATAGCTGGAACGAGGAAGGTCGTACGAAAGACGATTGTTTACAAAATCTGCCATACGCTGAGCCGGTGCCGTCTGCTTACGATTACCCTGTTGCCAACAGTCACGTTCGAGCAGTTCCTGGAAATGCATCACGCGCAAAGGGTCGTCCCCCGCGATATCCTCAGCACGCATTTCGACAACCATACCACTGTTCGACCACTGACCACCACGATTGCTGGGGCTCATGCCGTTAACGACAATCTGTTCTTTATCGGTAGCTGCAGGAATGACAAACCCACCAGGACACATGCAGAATGAATAGACTCCGCGCCCGTCAATCTGGGTAACAAACGAATATTCCGCCGCAGGCAGATACTTTCCGCGTCCCTGCTTGTTGTGGTATTGTATCTGATCAATCAACTCCGAGGGATGTTCTAAACGTACACCTACTGCAATACCCTTGGCCTCGATTTCAATCTTGGTGTCTGCCAAATAGCGATAGACGTCGCGGGCCGAGTGTCCTGTAGCCAGAATCACAGGACCACGAAACTCTTTATCGGATGCCAAACAGCCAACCACTCGATTGCCATCCAGCATGAGGCTGGTCACTTTCGTCTGGAAATATACCTCACCGCCGCTACGAAGAATGGTGTTACGCATAGCCTCAATGACACGCGGCAACTTATCTGTGCCAATGTGTGGATGGGCATCGGCCAGAATATTCGTCGAAGCGCCATGTTGGCAGAACACATTGAGAATTTTCTCAATAGAGCCTCGCTTCTTAGAACGCGTGTATAGTTTGCCGTCAGAATAGGCACCTGCCCCACCCTCGCCAAAACAATAGTTGCTTTCAGCATCGACCTGCTGCGTTTTTGCAATCTGCGCCAAGTCGCGTTTGCGTTCGTGGACATCCTTACCCCGTTCAAGCACAATGGGACAAATACCCAGTTCTATCAGTCGAAGAGCAGCGAACAATCCTCCAGGGCCAGCGCCCACGACAATAGCCTGAGGCGCCGACGAAACATCCGGATAAACCGTCGGCACATACTCGTCCTGCTGCGGCTGTTCGTTGATATAACAACGTACTTTCAGATTGACAAAGATAGTGCGCTGGCGAGCATCAATGCTACGACGGAGAATACGCACGGCAGTTAGCGTACGTACATCGAAGCCATACTCGTCAGCCAGCCAACAGCAAAGCGCCTGTTCGTTAGCTGCCACATGCGGCTGTACACGGATCTGGTATTCGTTAGTCATGCCTCAAGCAGAAACATATTATTCGCTTTTCTCTTCTTTATTAGGCATGAGGTCGTTGATTTCAGCAATCTCGTCCTCATCAAACCACTTGGAAAGGCGTTTGCGGGCTTTCACCTGAATCTCAGGATCTATGTCCGTCCACACCTTCTTCAACACAAATACTAGCACACCCAAATCGTCTGCCAGACCGGCAATGGGAATGGCATCTGGGACTACATCCAAAGGGCTAATTAGGTAGCCCAGTGCACCTATAATCATTGCCTTATTCGTGGCACTGACTTTATCACTCTGCAACGTATAATAAAGAATAAGCGCAGCATAAACCAACTTTGCTCCAGCACCTTTGGCGATGCGAGCAATCTTTTCAACAAAGTCCTTCCTTGAGAACTTGTTGGCATAGTTCATAAAATCGGGTAATTCCATATTCTTTCGTTTTTTTATTTAATTCTCAATATTCTAATACCAGTAAACGTCTTATGCTTCTGCAAATAACGATATAGCGTCATCGGTTCCTCGACGACCTTCTTATGTATCAATGACGCATTAAGCAGGTGTAATCCGTCCTTACGCCAAACAGCAAACCCAAGATGAGCAATGTCGAGCCCGGGTTTATTGCAGGTAATGGCAATGATGTCGCCGTCCATTATAACACTGCGCAACAGCTTGGTATTGCGTATGGCCGTCTTGGGGATATAGCGCGCTTTCAATCCATTGAGCGACAGCTCTTGCTGACGGATCTTTGGCACAAGACGACTATCGGCTTTCAGTGCCTTATAAGCCTCAGGATGTGTAGACATGTAGCTGACACTGACAGTCTGCACAGCTGAAAATGGCGGATTGGGCTGCTGAATATCACTAACTAACTGCATTTGTGCCTTGTCGCGTATCCAGTCGCTGAAATAGTGAAGGCGCGAAGGATAGCCGTCAAGCACGCCCTGACGATAACGCAGCGTGGTAAGCATCTGCACATAGTCTTTCCACGTATGTTGTCCGCGATTAGCACAGAGTTTCAGCGCTGTCACTGTTTCCACCAGTGTCGTACAGTCGAGTTGGCGGGTATTTACCACCAGCTGTTCTCGGGCGTTGACCTCCAACGTATGTGCAACATAAGGCACCCCCATAAACTGCCGCGCAAACCACAGCGTTGAGGACTGCTTATCAGCCTGCTGGAGCACCCGACATATCTTGATGCTGTCAACCTGCTGATATGTCACTTGAGCTTCAACCCTCAAAACGACCATCCATACGACAAGTATTACACATATCTTTCTCATCATCATTTCTTTTTATAACCCTTACGAGGTCCGAAATTAAACCCCGCATAAATATTCAGACTGCCGAAGATGTTGTTGGCAGCAAATCGCGACTTGTGGTAATTATAGGCTCGCACGATGGCAGAAGCACCGGCATACCACTTATTATTATTCCACACAACACCAAACCGTCCGATACCGTCAACATTGAAATTTCCAAAATCGAACCCTGTCTTGTCCTCATCTGCTGTCTCACCTCGTGTCTTCTTATAGGCCAGTGCCAACGACAGGCTGGAACAGAACAGACAATTGCGGGCGAACACCCAATTGTAAGCATAACCTACTGACGCGTTCAGATTATAGTATTTCACGCTATTGAACATCAGACCACTGTCCAGCTGTACAGGCTGTTTCAGGTATTGTGACATCAGTGTCTGCATACGGTTATAGTCGAACTCTAGCGAATTACGCATATATCCCAATCCAGCCATCCACGACCCACAGCTGATTTTCTGCATCGTACTTTGATTGAACGCGGCAGGATAGGAGAACCGCTTGTGGTTGAAAATGTAATAAGCATTGAATCCAGTGATGCCTACGCTCAGTCCGTCAAAGCTGATATCCTCCAACGCGTGCGTGTCAACATTCTTACCCAAATCGACATTTCGAATCCGATAGTCACTACCCGTGCGGCGATAGTATAAGTCGACACCGACTTGTGCAGCGTAGAAGCTGATGTCGAACTCCTGTTTGATTTTACTGACGTTGAAATTGTTGATGTCAATGGTATAGCCAAAAAATATCCAACGCCAACCGAAATAAGGGCCGAATTTGAATGTCGGAGCAGGGGCAAACGTCACAGTCTGATTATTATCACCTTTAGAGCTAAGGCGATAGATGTCGTAGTTGTAAGTGCCTTGCAGCATCAGTGCCCAATTGTAGTGCTGGGGCTCAACATAATTCGTATCGATTTCAGTAAACTTATGCCACGTTTTCTTGAACCATCCTTCTTCTTTAGGTTCCTCAACGGTCCTAATCGTGTCAGACTCCTGCCGATGGGCCGCATAGAGTCCTAACGTCGTTGTTAATAGAAATATGGTCAAGATTCTTCTCATTCGGCTGTCGTATCATTTAGAATTTACCAAGAATACGGTCTAGAGCCCAGTTGACAGGCGTTGCCGATACACTTGTACACTCGCAGACAGCTATGCCTTGCAAGTGTTCTATGACATTCTTGATAAGCGGAAACTGAACATACGGAGGATTTGGCACTGCGATATTCTCTTCACCATAAATGGTATGCAGACGGATGGGCTGGTAGTCAAACACAGAGAACGATACAGAACCACGGTCACCGACCACTTCTATACGGTCTTCGCGAGCAGACTCATGAGCTACAAAACACCACGAACCAGACCCAGGCAAACCATTCTCGAACTCAAAACATGCACTGACCGAGTCTTCAGCCTTGTATAGGCCTCCACGGTTGGCGCGAATGCCACGAGCTTCGATGATGACGCCAAACCAGTGCTGAAGCAAGTCAAGTTGATGAGGGGCAAGATCATAGAAATATCCTCCACCGGCAATATCTGGCTGCAGACGCCAGGGCAACTGGTCGCCTTTGCCGTAATCCAACTCACGAGGCGGAACGGAAAACCGTACTTGCACACTAACGACCTTACCAATAACACCACGCTCTATGATTTCGTGCACCTTCTCAAAATAAGGCAAATAGCGACGATAGTAGGCAACAAAACAGGGCTGTCCTGTTTCGACAGAGATGCGGTTTATGCGCGCGCAGTCTTCATAGGTCGATGCCAGCGGCTTCTCCACATAGACAGGTTTGCCAGCCTTCATGGCCATAATGGCAAACGTAGCATGACTGGACGGTGGTGTGGCTATGTAGACGGCATTCACCTCGTCGTCGTCAATGAGTTCCTGAGCATCTGTATACCATCGTGGCACTCCATGACGCTCCGCATAGCTACGCGCTTTCCGTTCGTCGCGACTCATTACCGCAACGACACTCGAACCATCTACCTCCGAGAAGGCCGGACCGCTTTTTTTCTCCGTCACTTCACCGCATCCGATAAAGCCCCATTTGATTATTTTCATATTTTCGCGTGCAAAGATACAAATTATTTAGGAAAAATGTGTACCTTTGCAGGCGTAAATTTCGAAAAGATGAAAAAACAAGACGATTTATTACTATTGAAAGCTCGCAGATACCGCAGTGTGCTCACTACGGGCTTCAAGCTTTATACCAGTTATTTCCGCCGCTTTTTCAAGGCATCGTGGCAAATGGCAATACTTTATGCGCTCAGCTGTGGAGCCTTGGGAACCCTTACGGCTATCAAGCTGCCGGAAATATCCACTGGCATCGCACAACAATTACTTATCAATCAGGCAGTTAGCATCGAAAATCTCCAGTCTTACTCCATCATTGCTTTGGATATGTTGCTTCTGATGCTGCTGGCTCTTGCCACGTTGGCATTGGCGTCGGCTCCCATCCTCAGCAAACTGAAAGAACACAAGGAAACAGGCATCGTCACCACCCCACCCCATTGGTTTTCAGCCAGTCCGCATCTCATGGGGCGCTCGCTGAAAGGCGTCTTTTTGACAGCGCTGATCTTGCTCATTCCTTTCTGCCTGCTCGTTGCAGCAATGTTTGTGCTCGACACTGTCAGTCAACAGTTCATTCTCCGTCATCTGACGACATCCATCGTGGCGTTCTTCATTTACGGTCTTATCGTCGTCCTGTTCTCGTTGCCGCTTTACCACGTGCTCATGAAATACCTGATGGAGGCGCCGTGTGGCTATTGGCGGACGCTAAGCCGCAGCTATGCCAGCGGATTGCGCCACTGGGGACTGATGTTCCTCGTGTTCTTTGTCAGCATGTTACTCATTCAGCTGGTGAGTTTAGTAGTCTTGTTGCCCTCGCATATCCTTAGTTTTGCCAACCAGCAGGCACATCAGGGGCTGCTCTTTGGCGACCCGCTGGGCATGCCGTCCTACATCACCACGCTCACCTTCATCACCGTTACCCTCTGCTGCTTCATCCAGTTCTACGTCAGCCAAGTGCTACTGGTTCACAACTATTATATTTATGGTTCTATCGAAGCGCGCGAACAGGAACGTAATAACATTGAAAATCCATAAGACAATATGAAAAAGATATTATTCATCGACCGCGACGGAACTATCATCCGCGAACCAGACGACGAGCAGATTGACGCTTTCGAGAAGCTCCAGTTCGTACCGCGTGCTATCAGCAGCCTCGCATTCCTCCGTCAGCATACCGACTACCTTTTCGTCATGGTCAGCAATCAGGACGGACTGGGAACACCGGCATTTCCTGAGGAAACCTTTTGGCCCGTACAGAACTTCATCCTCGACACGCTACGTGGCGAAGGCGTCGAGTTCGACGACATCCTCATCGACCCACATTTCCCTGAGGACAACGCACCCACACGTAAACCCAATATCGGGCTCGTCGAGAAATACATCAACAATCCCAACTACGATATCGCCAACTCCTATGTCATTGGCGACCGCGACACCGACCGCCGCTTCGCTGAGAACATCGGCTGTCGCTTCATACAGATTGGTGACTGGTCAAGCGCTACAACCATCGCCTATGGTGGCGAGCGTACCGCAGAAGTGCAGCGCACCACCAAGGAAACCGACATTCTCGTCCGCGTTGATCTTGACGGCAACGGCCGTTGCGACATCCAGACTGGACTGGGATTCTTCGACCACATGCTCGAACAAATCGGCAAACACGGCATGATAGATCTTACCGTTCATTGCAATGGCGACCTGCATGTCGACGAACACCACACCATCGAGGATACGGCGCTTGCTCTCGGCGAATGCCTTTTGAAAGCACTCGGCGACAAGCGTGGCATCGAACGCTATGGCTACTCCCTGCCTATGGACGACTGTCTGTGCAGCGTCTGCCTCGACTTCGGCGGCCGTCCCTGGCTCGTCTGGGATGCCGAGTTCCACCGTGAACGCATTGGTGAGATGCCCACGGAGATGTTCCTCCATTTTTTTAAGTCACTCAGCGATGCCGCCAAAATGAATCTCAACATTCGCGCCGAAGGCCAAAATGAGCACCATAAGATAGAAGGCATCTTCAAAGCCCTTGCCCGTGCCTTGAAAATGGCTGTCCGCCGCGACGTCTACCACTACGAACTCCCCTCCACCAAGGGAACCCTATAAACGTCTCGTACAAATCATCAATCGAGTTAATAAAATCAACAAATCGATGTAGGCTAAAATTGGAAGATTATGAAGAAAGTATTATTGATAGCAGCGATGATGGCTGCGGTGATGCCGGCAATGGCACAACAGACGAAGTATTCCGTCAGCGGAATCAGTAGCGACAATGGTAGAACAGTTTATCTGATTAACCAGAACAACAGTTTCATCGTTGATAGTACGTTGGTGGCAGACGGTAAGTTTGCGTTCGCAGGGGCTGTGGACAAAGACGCCCTGCTGACAGTGAGACTGAAGAATGCTGATTGGACGACACCTTTCTTCAACGACGGCACACCTGTAACCATCAATCTGAATGACAGCACGGTGAAGGGCTCGGCGCTGAACGAGAAGGTGAATGCCTACGACCGTCAGCTGAACCAGCCGTTGACAGCCTTCAGGGCAAAGCTCGCTGGAATGACGGATGCCGAGAAAAAAGCACATGAAGAGGAGCTGAATAATGAGGTGAAGAAAATATTCGACGACGAGTCAGCCTTCGTCAACAAGATTTTCGCCGACGAGCGTAACACCCTGATTCCTTTGGCCTTTGCCGAAGAGTACTTTTACGAGAACGGTCTGAGGGCTTACGACAAACTGGTAGCGGAGAAGGTGGCCTTTGCCAACCATCCTGCGCTGAAGCATACGAGAGACATCGTGGCCTTCACGCTGGCTCCAGCCGAAAAGATGGTCTTCATTGGTCAGCAGTTTACGGACCTGGAAATGGCCGCCCCTGACGGCAAGATGCACAAGGTCAGCGAACTGACAGGTGCGGGCAAGTGGGTGCTCGTAGATTTCTGGGCTTCGTGGTGCGGCCCCTGCCGTGCGGAGATGCCTAACGTGTTGGACGCCTACAACAAATACCACACCAAGGGTTTCGAAGTGGTTGGCGTCTCGTTCGACAACAAAAAAGAAGCTTGGGTGAAAGGCATCGAACAGTTGAAGTTGCCCTGGCTGCAGATTTCCGACCTGAAGGGGTGGCAGTGTGCCGCTGCATCCATTTATAATATTGACGGCATTCCCGACAATATCCTTATCGACCCGCAGGGAAAGATTACCGATCGCTCCCTTCGAGGCAAGGAATTGCAAAGTCGTCTGCAGGAAATCTTCGAAGAGTAATTGCAAAAAACAGATAGATCATGGAACTTAACGAACTGATTAAAGATTGTGCGCAGAGGCAAAAGAGAGGTCTACACTTTATCATGGCATCCGTCGTGATATGGGGACTGATACTGGCTGTTCAATTGACGGACCTGTCCATGGAGCAGAAGAACCTGTTTACGTTCTGCTGTTCGGCGGTGCTGTTCCCATTGGCTTGGGGGCTGTCGAAGGTGTTGAAGATAGACTTTGAAGGCAAAGGCAATCCGCTTACAAAGGCGGGTATTCTATTCAGTATCAACCAGATGCTGTATATCCTGATAGCTATGTGGGTATTCGCCGCAGTGCCCGAGAAGATGCTGATGGTGTATGCCATGATTTTCGGCGCCCACCTGATGCCGTTCTCCTGGCTGTACCAGTCGAAGGGCTATCTCGTGTTCTCCATTGCCATCCCCATTCTGGCCCTGATTGTCGGACTGATGTATGCACCGTTCGTCCTGGCTATCATGATGGTGGTCATTGAGGCCGTGTTCTCCGTTTGGCTCTATCTGGAAAGTAAGTAAAAGAAACGATGATAGTATGTATCGCTGAGAAGCCCAGTGTGGCGCGGGATATTGCACGGATTATCGGTGCGACGACGAGCCACGACGGATATATGGAAGGAAACGGTTTTCAGGTGACGTGGACGTTCGGCCACCTGTGTACGCTGAAGGAGCCGCACGATTACACGCCGATGTGGAAGGCATGGAGTCTGACGTCGCTGCCGATGATTCCTGAGCGTTTCGGCATCAAGCTGATTGACGACAACGGCATCAAGAAGCAATTCTCGATTATCGAGGGACTGATGCAAAAGGCCGAGCGCATCGTGAACTGCGGTGACGCGGGACAGGAGGGTGAGCTCATCCAGCGGTGGGTGATGCAGAAGGCCGGGGCGAAGTGTCCCGTGAGCCGACTATGGATATCGTCGATGACGGACGAGGCCATCCGCGAGGGCTTTTCGAATCTGAAAGACCAAGCCGACTACCAGCCGTTATATTTGGCAGGACTGTCAAGAGCTATCGGTGACTGGCTATTAGGCATGAACGCCACACGACTATACACGTTGAGGTACGGCCAGAACCGCCAGGTGCTCTCGATAGGTCGCGTGCAGACCCCTACCCTCGCCCTCATCGTGAATCGCCAGAAAGAGATTGACACGTTCAAACCCGAGCCGTATTGGGTCCTGGCAACGGTATATCGCGACACGACATTTACGGCCACGTCGGGTAAGTTTACGTCGAAGGAGGAAGGCGAAAAGGCCTTTGCCACCATCGAGGGCAAACCGTTTACGGTGACGAAGGTGGAGAAGAAAGAGGGCAAGGAGCAGCCGCCACAGTTGTATGACCTGACGTCGCTGCAGGTGGATTGCAATAGGAAGTTCGGCTACTCGGCAGAGATGACGCTGAACCTTATCCAGGCACTCTATGAGAAGAAATATACGACCTATCCGCGTGTGGATACGCAATACCTGTCGGACGACATCTATCCGAAATGTCCGCAGACAATGAACGGCCTGTATCAGACGAAGTTTCAGGGCGTTGCGCCGTATGCCGAGCTCATCAAACCCATCGGCGGCAAGGCGCTGAAGAAGTCGAAGCGCGTGTTCGACTCGTCGAAGGTGACCGACCACCACGCCATCATTCCCACGGGAGTGATTCCGCAGGGTCTGAGCGATGCTGAGCAGAAAGTGTTCGACCTCGTGGCAAGGCGGTTTATCGGGGTATTCCTGCCGGATTGCAAGTTTTCAACAACGACGGTGCTGGGCGAAGTACGGGCTGATTCAGAGCCTGTTGCAACTGAGTCGCAACACACAGTTGAGGGCGCCAAAGGTGGGGCTTCTGATGCCGTGGAGTTTAAGGTGACGGGTAAGGAGATTCTTGACCCAGGCTGGCGCGTGGTGAGGGACAAAACCCCAGATAATCCGGAAACTCCAGAGAATCCCGAGAATTCCGATAAACCCGCTGACGAGGAGCGCACGTTGCCCACCTTCGTAAAAGGCGAGAGCGGCGACCACCAACCTACGCTGACGGAGAAATGGACCACACCGCCACCTTATTATACGGAGGCTACCCTATTGCGTGCCATGGAGACGGCAGGTAAGTTCGTGGAGGACGAGACCCTGCGTGCTGCCATGAAGGAAAACGGGATCGGACGTCCGTCGAGTCGTGCGGGGATCATCGAGACGCTGTTCAAGCGCCACTATATCCGTCGCGAACGCAAGCGTCTGGTGGCCACGCCAACAGGTATCGAACTGATCGACCTGATTCGCGAAGACCTATTGAAGAGCTGCGAGCTGACGGGTATCTGGGAGAAGAAGTTGCGCGATATTGAGGCGAAAAAATACGACCCGAAGCAGTTTATCGACGAACTGAAACAACAGGTGACCGATATCGTTCACGACGTGATGAGCGACCCCACCAACCGACGCATCACCGTCATGCCCCAAGAGGAAGAAAGAAAGAAGAAAGGCAATAAAAAGGGGTGAAACTGCGTTATATAGTCAGTATGAAGAATTATTGGCTGTTGGCAATCGGCTGTTGGCTGTTGGCACTCGTCACTGGATGTGCGGGGGCCGATCAGGCCGTGAAGAAGGGCGATAAGTTCTACGCCCTGGGCGAATATTATGATGCTGCCAACCAATATAAGAAGGCCTATTCGCAGACGCCTCCCAAACAGCGTGCCCTGCGCGGAAAGCGGGCATTGAAGATGGCTGAATGCTATCGGCGCATCAACTATACGCAGAAGGCTATTGCCGCCTATAACAATGCTGTCCGCTATAAGCAGGAAGACTCGCTGACGCACCTGTATCTGGGTCAGCAACTGATGAAAAACGGCAGTTACAAGGAAGCCGCCAAGGCATTCCAGACTTTCTTGGACTCGGCAGGGAATTACGCATTTACGGATTCACGAGATTACGTACAGCTGGCTCGCAGGGGACTGCGTTCGGCACAGCAGGCTCCCGCGTGGAAGCAGGAGGGTTCGGCCTATACCGTCAAGCGCGAGAACTTCTTCAATTCGCGACGGGCGGAATATTCCCCCATGTTAGCAGGCGAAGAGAACAACCAGCTGTTCTTCACCTCCACACGCAATCAGGCCAAAGGCGACGAGCTGAGCGGTATCACAGGAACGAAGAACGGCGATATCTTTATGTCGCAGAAGGATGATAAAGGCAAGTGGCAACGACCAGAAGTCATCGACAGCGAACTGAATTCAGAGTTCGACGAGGGTGCCTGCTCGTTTACGCCCGACGGTCGGACGATGTATCTGACGGTTTGCAAGACCGACCCCGAATATCCGCGCTATGCCGTTATCGCCACCTCGAACCGCAGTGATGCTGCCTGGAGCAAGACGACGGAACTGAAACTAACGCACGACACGCTGTCAGCCTATGCCCATCCTGCCATTTCGCCTGACGGAGAGTGGCTCTACTTTACCAGCAATATGCCGGGTGGAATGGGTGGTTACGACATCTGGCGCGTCCGTCTGACGACGAGTGGTTTGGCAGGTGTAGAAAACCTCGGTGCACCTATCAATACCCCTGGCGACGAGCTATTCCCGACATTCCGTCCCAATGGTGATCTCTACTTCTCGTCGGACGGTCACGAAGGCATGGGCGGATTGGACATCTATATTGCCAAACCCGCTGAGAATCACGACAATATTTCGGAAAACTCACAACTCTACGAGCTGGAACATCCGGGCTATCCGCTAAATTCGCAGGGCGACGACTTCGGAATGACCTTCGAGGGACTGAAGAATCAAGGCTTTTTCTCGTCGAATCGTGGCGACGGCAAAGGCTGGGACCACATCTATTCGTTCTACAACCCTGAAATCATCCAGACGGTGACGGGTTGGGTGTACGAGCAGGACGGCTACGAACTGCCTGCAGGTCAGGTGTATATGGTGGGCAACGACGGTACGAACCTCAAGCTGAGCGTCAAGGGCGACGGTTCGTTTACCCAGCAAATCAAACCAGGCGTGGATTACGTATTCTTAGGCACGTGTAAAGGTTTCCTGAACCATCAAGAGCAATTGCGCGTAGAGCCTTCCACCGAGTCGGAGGATTACGTCTTGCAGTTCCCGCTGGCAAACATCATGGCGCCTGTGCTGATTGACAACATTTTCTACGATTTCGACAAGGCCACGTTGCGTCCGGAATCGAAAACGGCATTGGACGATCTGGTCAAACTGCTGAACGAGAATCCCAATATCACCATCGAACTCTCGGCACATACCGACTACAAAGGCTCAGCGGAGTATAACAAGCGCCTGAGCCAGCGTCGTGCGGAGTCAGTAGTGAATTACCTGATAGAAAACGGCATTGCGGCCGACCGTCTGACACCTGTGGGTTACGGCAAGGAGAATCCCAAGAAGATTCGCAGGAAGGTGGCAGAGAAGTATCCGTTCCTAAAAGAAAACGACGTCTTGACGGAAGAATTCATCAAGACGCTGGAAGACGAGGAACAGCAGGAGGAATGCAACCAGCTGAACCGTCGTACGGAGTTTAAGGTGCTGAGGACTACCTACGGACTCTTTCCGAAGAAATAACCTCGCCAGCCCCCACCAACAATAATCCGAAGACGACGGAGAACATCATCATCAGATTGATGCTGAACGACTGTGTTGCCAATGTGCGCAGCATCACTTCGAAGTGTACAGCCAGCAATTCCCATCCGCGGAACACGATGAACAACACCACGAAAGTAGTGATGCAGAAGACATTCCACAGACGGTTAAACGTCCGAAGTCTGACGTTTGAGGTCTGAAGTTTACCTTCGGCCTCAATACGCTGCATGACGCGCTCCGTGAATCCGTTGTCGTCTATCTGCTGACGGGCAGCGTCATTGAAAAACTGCTGTAGCAAGCGTTCGTTATCTTCCATCATATCCATTCTTTCTTAAATAGTTAGCTAATTTCTCTTTGCCTCTGGACAGGTGTGACTTCACCGTGCCATCTTTGAGGCCTGTAATCTTGGCAATACCTGCAATGTCGTATCCGTCAATGAGTTGCAGGGTGATACATGTGCGTTCGTCAGGTTTTAATAGCGCCAAAGCTGCGTAGAGGTCCATCTTTAATGGCTGTTGGCTATTGGCTGTTGGCTGTTGGCTTTCTGCTAATTGCCAATCGCTAACCGCTAACTGCCGTTTGCGCGTATAGTCGTAAAACACGTTGTAAGCTATGCGCATGATCCACGTCTGGAACGAGGCCAGACCACGGAAGGAAGCGATATTCGTATACGCCTTGAGGAACGTGTCCTGAGCCAGGTCGTCACTCAACTGACTATCACCCAACGTCTGATGCAGGAAAAACCTGCGAACGGGTGACTGATACCGGCGCACGAGCTCGTCGAAAGCCCGTCGATTGCCCGATATAGCCACCTGCGCAACGAGGGAGATGTCAGTGAGGGAAGCCATTTACTGATTCATCAAAGCATTTTTCTCAGGAATGATAATCCACGCTACGATGTAGAAGGGAATGCCTGCGAAGGCTGTGAACAGCGTCAAAGCGGCGTAACCCAAACGTACTGCAACCGGGTCGAAATCCATATACTCTGCAAATCCTGCGCAGACACCGCCTAATACGCGGTCGTTGCTGCGTTGTAGTTTCTTAGTCATAATCTCTATCGTTTAAATGTTGTTGTTATCGTTATTGTATAAATCTCTGTTGTTGTTTCTGCGAGCCGTACGCGAGGCAAACACCTTACCCAGTCCGATGCAGAACACCAATGCGCCAATGCCAAAGCCAACTTGTCCGGCTGCATAGCCCAGGAAGATCATCAAGCCCACGCCTACGAAACACTGACGCATTCCCTTCTGATATTCATTGTCACTGTCTATCGGCTTGTCTTCCAACAGCTGGTCGGGAATGGGCTGTCCCTGCTGCATAGCCATCTGTGCGAGCTTCATCTTCTGCTTGCGGTTCTTGTTGATGAAGTAGAACAGCACGATGATAATCAGTACGGGAGCCAGTACGAAAAGGATGAGCAGAACACCCAGCACGAAGAACATGCCTGTTACGTCTTTAGCATCCATATTACTGAACACGTGGTGCACCATGCTTCCAAAGTCTTCGTCGTCAACCTCATAGGTCGTCGAATTGCTACTCCAGGGAGAGGTCGGATAAGTGACGGTAACCGTACCCTTATGTTTCGTGACTGATGATGTCGCTGTTGCCGTATCCGTACTCGTCGTATCGGAATAAACCTCTACAGCATCCTTGCTCGTCGAATCCACCAGTTCGCTCTGTGGTGTGTGACGGTGCTTCTGAGCAGCTACCTGTGCGCCCATTCCGAGCGTCAACAGCGTTGTTAATGTTATTAGAACCTTTTTCATATTCGTTTTGTTTTGGTATTTATCGTTTTACTTTCCAACAGTCAGACCAGAGATGTTCATATCGCCAGATCCGCGTACATTATACTTATAGTCCTTGACGTTGCCCGAGAGCGTGATGTCGCCAGAGCCTATCACGTTGGCATCCACGGTACCGCTGTCGTCAAGTCTCATCTTGATATCGCCAGAACCAACGACCTGCGCGCCAGCCCACTGGGTCTTTACGTGTTTCACGTCCACGTCGCCAGAGCCCACCAGCGACACATTGACGCGGTCGCAAATGATGTCGTCGAACCTAATGTCACCAGAACCGCTCAGCGTAATATCGAGATTGTCGGTATCCACGAGACCGTTACCCTCGAAGTCGCCAGAGCCTTTCAGTTCAATACCGAGGAAATCGGGAGAGTTTACAAAGACCGTAACGCCGTCAGCGTCAGACACGCCTAAGTTAAGCAACTTACCTTCACCCTTCATCCTAACCACCAGCTTGTTGCCAGTCACATAGGTCTCTACGTCGTCGAGAACCTTTACGGGAGCCTCAACACGTACAGAGAACGAGTCGGCCTGAGCATACTTTACGTCTAACGAACCCAGCTGTTCAATGCGCTCAAAGCCCTTCAAATCGCGATCCTGCATTCCGTGCGGATCGGTTTTGGAGTAATGTACCTTCAAACCGTGACATGAACAGGATGTCAGCATCCCCAGAACCACAACTGACAATAATAAAATCTTTTTCATAACTGCGTCTTTTTTTGTTTCTTTTTATCCGTTAGACGTAATAAATCTGCAATTAGTTGCAAAGGTACGAAAAAAATTGTATCTTTGCAAACGAAATGGCAAGAATACACGCGCCAATTGATGGGCGAGGAGCGCTTCGGACGATACCTGAAATCGTTCGAGGAGGAACCTCCTGTGAGCATTCGACTGAACCCAAAGAAGATAGAAGCGGGCCAATGGCAGATGGATGATGCTGAGCCTGTGCCCTGGTGCAGGAATGCCTATTACCTGAAGCAACGCCCAAACTTCACCTTCGACCCGCTGTTTCACGCTGGTTGTTATTACGTGCAGGAGGCCGCATCGATGTTCCTCGACGAAGTATTGAAGCAAGTGGTTGTCAGTCCAAAACTGACAGCACTCGATATGTGTGCCGCACCTGGTGGCAAGTCTACCCTACTCCGTGCGGCATTGCCTGACGACTGCGTGCTCTATTCCAACGAGCCCATCCGCAATCGTGCCAATATCCTGTTGGAAAACGTAACCAAATGGGGCTACGCAAACCACTACGTCACCAACGTCTACCCTGAGGTTTATCGTAAGTCGAAGCACCGCTTCGACGTTATCCTCTGCGACGTCCCTTGCTCTGGCGAGGGCATGTTCCGCAAGGACGAAGCCACCATCCGCGAATGGAGTCCCCAACAGGTAGAAAAGTGCTGGCAACTGCAACGTGATATCGTCACAGATGCGTGGGCTTGTCTGAACGACGGAGGCCTGTTAATATATAGTACGTGTACCTTTAATACAAAGGAAAACGAGGAGAACATCCGTTGGATGTTAGATTTATTCAAAGACGCCAAAGTGTTGGATATCAATACGAAACCAGAGTGGCGCATCACAAATTCTCTGCTCGAAGGATTCCACGAACCCGTCTATCGTTTCATTCCTGGCGTCTCGTGGAGTGAAGGGCTCTTTGTTTGTGTTCTACGCAAAGGAAGCGGGCCGTCAGTCCCCACGGAGCAAGCTGAAAATTCCCACGCTGGGAACAAAAGATTCCCACGGAGGGAACAATCCATTCCCACGCTGGGAACAATTCCTCTGCACGTAGACGGTCCTCAGGTCGAGCTAAGCTATCAGCAGGCAATGGCCTATTTGCGCCACGAAGCACTCGTACTGCCCGAAGACACACCACGCGGATTAGTCAACGTCGCCTTCCACGGCTTCCTCCTTGGACCTGCCAAAAACATCGGCACGCGCGCCAACAACCTCTACCCCAAAGAATGGAAAATCAAAACGACACATATACCCAACGATTACGAACCCATACTTAAACGATTATGAAACAATACTTAGACATATTGAACCGCATCCTCACAGAAGGAACAGAGAAGGGCGACCGCACAGGCACAGGTACTATCAGCATTTTTGGCACCCAGAGCCGTTATAATCTCGACGACGGATTCCCCCTGTTGACAACGAAGAAACTGCACCTGAAGAGTATCATTTACGAACTGCTTTGGTTCCTGAATGGCGACACGAATGTCAAGTACCTGCAGGAGCACGGTGTGCGCATCTGGAATGAATGGGCTGACGAGAACGGCGAACTGGGGCCTGTCTATGGCCACCAATGGCGTTCGTGGCCTGACTACAACGGAGGTGTGATTGACCAGATTCAGTACGTCGTTGACCAGTTGAAAACCAATCCCAACTCGCGTCGCATGATTGTTTCCGCGTGGAATGTTGCTGAGGTCAACAAGATGGCATTGCCCCCTTGTCACACCATTTTCCAGTTCTACGTCGCAGGCGATCGTCTGTCGTTGCAACTCTACCAGCGCTCAGCAGATACGTTCCTGGGCGTGCCGTTTAACATTGCCTCGTATGCGTTGTTGTTGCAGATGATGGCGCAAGTGACTGGTTTCAAACCAGGTGACTTTATCCATACGACAGGTGACACGCACCTTTACTTGAACCACATCGAACAAGCCAAGTTGCAGCTCACGCGCGAGCCTCGTCCCCTGCCCACGATGAAGATTAATCCTGACGTCAAGAGCATCTTCGACTTCCATTACGAGGACTTCGAGCTCGTTGGTTACGACCCACATCCGCATATTAAAGCGGAAGTTTCGGTATAACGGAATTACGGGATTACGACATAACGCCATAACGACATAACGAAAAAAATGATTAGTATAATTGCTGCGGTGGCGAAGAATCGCGCCATTGGTTTCGAGAACAAACTGATTTACTGGTTGCCCAACGACCTGAAACGCTTCAAGGCGCTGACAACGGGCCATACGATTGTGATGGGACGAAAGACATTTGAATCGTTGCCAAAAGGTGCCCTGCCCAATCGCAGAAACGTGGTACTGAGTCGTACAACCAAAGAACTTACTGGTTGTGACGTTTATCCCTCGTTGGAGAAAGCCCTGAAGAGTTGCAAGCCTGACGAGGACATCTATATCATAGGTGGAGCACGCGTCTACGAACAGGCGTTACCCTTTGCTGATCGTCTGTGTCTGACGGAGGTTGACGACACGCCAAAGGAGGCTGACGCTTTCTTCCCAGACTACAGCGACTGGCAGATAGCCCGGAAAGAAGTGCACGAGAAGGACGAGAAGCACGCCTTCAATTATGCTTTTGTGGATTACGTGAGAACGTCGCAGAATAGTTGATGTTCAGCGCCCCAACCTTGCGCAGCTCTTGCTTTACATCATTGATAAGGCCCATCTCGGTGTTCCTGTCGGCACGGATGGAAACGACCATATGCTGGCGCACGTCCTCAGGCATTCTGTCACGTTCCCTTTGCACAGCATCGCCCAACTGAGACAATACTACTATGCGCTTGTTCACCTGGATGCATGTCTCGTCGCTGGTCACATTCCCATGTTGGTCAACGCGCTTTCCAATAAAGAGATACACCAAACCCGACTGGTGTGCCTTTTCTATTTCCGAGCCTTGCGGAATCTGATATTGCACCTTAGGTTTCACGTCCCTCATGTGAGTGACAATCATGAAGAAAAACAGGACCGTGAAAATCAGGTCGGGCATTGCTGCCAGATTCAGTCCTGGGACCTCACGATTCTCTGTTGGGCGAAACCTACTCATCAATTCTCAATTATCAATTGTCAATTCTCCGCAATTCCCTCGCTAATGCGTTGTGGATAGCGCTGTTTGATGGCCTCCTGCTGCGACTCAGTACATTGGTTGAACGCACAGCCATACTTCTGACGAGCCATCTTGTCACGCAACGATCGATAGGCTGCCACCACCGCATTCTGCATCTCGAAATAGGCATCATAACTGGTTTTGCGGTCGGTCTGTACGGCAAGGATATACCTGTCAGTCTGTCGCGAAACCACAAACGACTCCACCTGTTGCTGCAACTGTGCCAGCGTTACCGTCTTGTCGTCGCAATACAGCACATCGTTTTCGTCCAAACGAATCTGCAACACATTGCTGCGGTTGATGTCCATCTGTTCCTGTTGTTCCTCCACAGGCGAGAGCGTTCGTCCCAATCCCTTGTCACTGTCCATCGACGAAGTGACCAGGAAAAACACCAACAGCATAAACGAAATGTCAGCTGTCGACGTCGTATTGAGTTCAGGAACCTCCCTGTGTTTCTGTTTCCAACGGAACATCTTACTACCTACCTCTTACTTCTTACCTCTTACCTCTTACCTCTTACCTCTTACCTCTCACTTCTTATTGTTCAGCCAATAGGAACGCACGGCAGAGACTATTGTAGCCACAATGGCCACACCCACTACGATATACATCAGCCAAAGCATCACTTCAGCCAAGAAAAAACCACCTGCTTCAGCCATTGTTGCGCATCTTTAATTGGGTTATTGAATCCTCAATCTTCGAGAGGATATAGTTGTAGAAGAACTGCAGCACGATAGCCACGATGATACCGAAGATGGTGGTAATCAGCGCCACCTTCATACCTGCAGCGACAATCGTCGGACTGATGTCACCTGCCGTCTGGATACGATCGAAGGCCATCACCATACCAATCACTGTTCCTAAGAATCCCAGCGAGGGGGCAACGGCAATGAACAGGCGAATCCACGTACAGCCCTTCTCCATCTTCGAGATCTGCACGGTTCCAAAGTTCGTCAACTGACGGTCAATCTGTTCCAGGGGTTCCTTGACGTGCAACAAGCCTTGATAGCAGATGGAAGCCACAGGGCCACGTGTATTGCGACAGAGGTCCTTTGCCCCTTCCGTGTCGTTCTGCTGTAACTTGGCATCCACATCACGCATCAGTTTCCTGGTATCAACCTCCGACAGCGTCAGATAGATGATGCGCTCAATGCAGAAAGCCAGTCCCAGCACCAACGCAAGGGCCACCAACGACATAAAAGCTGCCGAGCCCTCGATAAACTTCCGTTTCAACTGCTTGTGGAGTCCACCACCCTCTTCTGCCACCTCTGCATCAGGATCACCCAATTCTGCATCCAAAGCAGCCATAGCGGAGTCTGCCACAAAGACCGTCGAGTCTTCCGAAGCCAACATCTCTGTTGTAT